>NZ_LT629731.1:53639-68659 GCF_900104575.1 Bacillus tuaregi | reverse complement strand
TGATCAGGTTGATAGGTTTGGGGTGGAAGCGTGGTGACACGTGGAGCTGACAAATACTAATCGGTCGAGGACTTAACCAAATTTAGATGCGGAGGCGCCTTGCCAGGAGCGACAAGCTTAAGTCGGGCTGTCGAGAAGGTTGTTCTTTAACCTTCTTGACAGCATGGCTTAAGACCTCGAGCTCCTAGGCGCCGCAGCTCGATTCAACAATGTTGATTACTCGTCCTTTTTCTTCAGCATTATCTAGTTTTGAGGGAACAAGTCCTCAAACCAAATAGTTTGGTGACGATAGCGAGAAGGTCACACCCGTTCCCATCCCGAACACGGAAGTTAAGCTTCTCAGCGCCGATGGTAGTTGGGGTTTTACCCCTGTGAGAGTAGGACGTCGCCAAGCAAACAAAAAAAGAGTATCCAATGAGAGTACTCTTTTTTTGTTTGTTATCGAATTTTAAGGTAGGGAGTCTGAATAGACCTGGCTCTGAGACGACTTAAAAAGAACTCCAAAGTCTTATCCCCAATTATCACAATCCACTCAACACAACCGATTAAACAAAAATTGATAGATCAAAAACGGGCCCTTTTTCGCTGTCAGCTTTAAAAAGTTGACAATAAAGGGATAGTCCTTATTCGGCATTGTTTTTAGCAACTCGCTCCACCATTCTGTTTCATAGCGGGCAATCATACTTAAATTATAGAGCAACAAATAGTGTGTCAACATTTCCGGATAACTGAAGAACCTTCCCCGTAACAAGGAAAAGTAAAAGTCTCGGTCCTCTATATGATATTTAAGGGGCGTTAAACAAATATTCGTATCATGATAGTCAAAAAGGAGACAATCTGATAAACTTTCTTTGAATAATAAACTATTTGAAGATTCAGCTTGTAAGAAGTCAATAAACCGATTTTCTGTCATATGGAAGCTATCTAGAATTTTTTTTGAAAATGCAAAGCAATCCTCTTGAATGGGCACATTGATAAAGGTATGCTTTCCTTCTAGCTGTACAAACAGTGAGTGTAGCTCAGGAATTTGTTGAAACAACTCACACATTGTAACCTTATCACCCTCAGTATGCTTGATATTAAACATATCACCCAGCATACAGGATAGTAACCCATTCTTTTGAAATTTCACTTCATCATGAAAAAACTCATATTGCTGCTTTTTCCGTTTTCTGGTTGAGACCCCGTGTGCAAGCATAGCTGTATTTCCCGGATAATGAGGGTCCTTTGTCAGTATACAAGCCTTAATCAAATGGGCAAAGCCATAGAATAAAAGAATAGGCTGAATTAATAGGGGGGACTGAGCGGCCTGCTGGTAATAAATTTGGGCATGTTCCAAATAATATACAAAGGGATAGCTGTTCTCATAGCTTTTTTGTTCTGCCTGCTCTATAGATAACTTTTGATAGCAATTTTTTAAATATGATTGCGTGTCTGTGACGGAGAAAAATGGCAAAAAGGAGTGAAAATCCTTGTATGAGTGAATCAAAATCATTACCTCCATATTTTCAGAAATATTCGAATTAAAATACTTTCATTGACATTATTTTATCCAATTGATAACCTACTAATAATATTTTTCAGTCCAGGAGGTCTTTTTCATGTGGGAAAATAAATTTGCTAAAGAAGGACTAACATTCGATGATGTTCTATTGGTCCCGGCAAAATCCGAAGTACTCCCTAAAGATGTAAGTCTAAAAGTCAAGCTGACGGATAAGGTTAAGTTAAACATTCCGTTGATCAGTGCTGGTATGGATACAGTTACTGAGGCCTCAATGGCCATTGCAATGGCAAGACAAGGCGGTTTAGGTATTATTCATAAGAATATGACTGTTGAACAGCAAGCAGAGCAGGTAGACAAGGTGAAGCGCTCAGAAAGCGGAGTTATTTCAAATCCATTTTTCCTTACACCAGAAAAGCAAATTTTTGATGCAGAGCATCTAATGGGGAAATATAGAATTTCTGGCGTGCCGATTGTGAATAATTTAGAAGAAAGAAAACTGGTTGGCATACTGACTAACCGTGATTTAAGATTTATTCAGGATTATTCTATTAAGATTTCAGATGTAATGACAAAAGAGAACCTTGTAACGGCACCAGTTGGCACGACTCTAGCAGAAGCAGAGAAAATTCTACAAAAATATAAAATTGAGAAGCTTCCGCTTGTCGACGCAGAGGGTGTGCTCCAAGGACTGATTACCATTAAAGATATCGAAAAAGTCATAGAATTCCCTAATTCTGCTAAGGATGAGCATGGCCGCCTACTAGTTGGTGCAGCTGTAGGAGTGTCAAAGGACACTATGCTGCGTTTAGAGGCATTGGTTAAAGCCAGTGTTGATATCGTTGTAATTGATACAGCCCACGGGCATTCAAAGGGTGTGATTGATACGGTTAAGGAAATTCGTAAAACATACCCTGACCTATCTATCATTGCTGGTAACGTAGCAACAGCCGAGGCAACAAGAGAGCTATTCGAGGCTGGTGCAGATGTTGTAAAGGTTGGGATTGGACCTGGTTCCATTTGTACTACAAGGGTAGTTGCTGGTGTAGGTGTACCACAAATTACAGCGATTTATGACTGTGCAACAGAAGCTAGAAAGCATGGAAAGGCCATCATTGCCGATGGTGGTATAAAGTACTCTGGAGACATCGTTAAGGCACTTGCTTCTGGAGGCCATGCAGTTATGCTTGGAAGCCTATTGGCCGGTACCTCAGAAAGCCCGGGAGAAACAGAAATCTATCAAGGCCGCCGCTTCAAGGTCTATCGCGGTATGGGCTCTGTATCTGCTATGGAAAAGGGTTCAAGTGACCGTTATTTCCAAGAAGAGAATAAAAAGTTCGTTCCAGAAGGAATTGAAGGTCGTCTACCATACAAAGGACCGTTAAGCGATACAATTTATCAGCTTATTGGCGGTCTCCGTTCCGGTATGGGATATTGTGGTGCCGGAAGTCTCCAGGATTTAAGAGAAAAGAGTCAGTTTATTAAAATGAGTGGAGCTGGATTAAGAGAAAGTCACCCACATGATGTTCAAATTACAAAAGAAGCTCCAAACTACTCTATTCAATAAAAAGTAATCTTACACAAAAAGTAGGGATAAACTCCCTGCTTTTTGTTATTTTTATGGATATAAGTCTATTTAGTAAAAGTCTTACGTAAATGTGATGAAAAAAATAGGCACTTACGCAATCTATTTTTTCATAATAACTTATGTTAAAATACGAAAAGTGTTATTAAATGTTGGAGGGCTTTAAATTGAAAAAGAAAACTTTTCAGAAACAAGTAGCTGGTCTGCTAGCAATGCTTCTACTCTTAAGCCTTTTCACAGGGTTCAGTTCCGTAAGTGCAGAAGAGGATACTTTAGGTGTTAATGCTGATGCCGCCATTCTGGTGGATGCTGAGACAGGGAGAGTTTTGTACGCAAAGAACCCCGATGAGGTCCTTGGAATTGCGAGCATGACGAAAATGATGACTGAATACCTTCTTCTTGAGGCAATTAAAGAAGGTCGTGTAAAGTGGGAACAAGAGTATTCCGTGAGTGACTATGTGTATAGTGTTTCACAAGATACGGCTCTATCAAACGTACCATTACGAAAAGATGGAACATATACGATTAGAGAGCTCTATGAAGCGATGACGATTTATTCAGCAAACGGTGCAACAATTGCGATCGCCGAAACGATTGCCGGATCTGAAGCAAGTTTTGTCAAGATGATGACAGATAAGGCAAATGAGTTTGGTCTGGAAAATTTTAAATTTGTAAATTCTTCAGGTTTAAACAACCATGATTTGAAAGGTATGCATACAGTTGGTAGCGAAGAAGAGGAAAATGTAATGTCGGCTCGTGCTACTGCAACCTTGGCTTTTCACCTACTAAATGATTACCCTGAAGTATTGGAAACAACAAGTATTCCTACAAAGTCATTTAGAGCTGGTACTGATGATGAAATCAAAATGGATAACTGGAACTGGATGCTTCCAGAGCTTGTTTTTAAATATGAAGGCGTGGACGGTTTAAAGACAGGAACAACCGATTTTGCCGGCTATTGCTTTACTAGTACTGCCAAACGTAATGGAGACCGCTATATCACCGTTGTGATGAATGCCAAGGGTGAAGGCGGATCTGGTTCGTATAAATCAAGATTTGATGAAACAAAGAAAATGCTCGATTATGCATTTAGTAACTTTACAAAAGAGGAAGTTCTAAAGAAAAACTATCAAATTAAAAACAATAAAACATTACCTGTTAATAAAGGAAAAGAAGATCAGGTAAAAATTCAAACAAAATCAGCCATCGAGCTAGTGAATAAGAAGGGCGAAAAGGATAATTACAAACCTGTTCTTGTTCTAGACGAAAAGCTGCTAAACGAAGATGGAGAATTAACTGCACCGATTAAAAAAGGCACTAAAGTCGGTTATATGAAACTGGAAACGAAGGATGGAGCTCCAATTCAATTCCTTGATGGTAAGAGTCCACAAGTAGATGTCATTGCGGCAGAAGGCGTTGAAAAGGCAAATTGGTTTGTCCTTAGTATGCGTGCAATTGGTGGATTCTTCGGAGATGTTTGGGGAAGTGTATCATCAACTATAAAAGGCTGGTTTTGATAACCAAGATATAGAAAGTTCCTCATTCTTGAGGGACTTTTCTTGTATCATCAAGAGCCATTGATAACGGACTTATGTAGATTTCAGGTTTATGATAGAAATTTGCATAATCCTGTAGTAAAATGGAAATAGATAATTTTAGCAACATTTTACATACTATATCGTATTAAAGCTATGAGAGGAAGTAGTAGCAGGAAAGTTGTTCTTTAGAGAGCCGATGGTTGGTGGAAATCGGTGAATGACGCTTGTGAATCCATCCTTGAGTAGAGTATGGAAAGCCAAAAGCTGGTGAGTAAGTACTTTCGGATAAAACCGTTATCGTTTTAAGGTGGAAGGTAGCAATATGCCTTCAACTAGGGTGGCAACGCGGGTAACTCTCGTCCCTTTTTTGGGGACGGGAGTTTTTTGTGTTTTTAACAACTAAGAGTAATACCGATCATGGCTTTTCTACGATAGGCTGTGTTATTCAACAAACAAACCTACCACAGCCAAATAAATAAAGAGGAGGATGAATATGCTTGATATTAAATTTCTACGTTCAAATTTAGAAGAAGTAAAGGCAAAGCTTCAACACCGAGGTGAGGATCTTTCTGAGCTTGACCGCTTTGAGGGTCTTGATGTTTCACGCCGTGAGTTAATTGTGGAGTCAGAAAAGCTCAAAAGTAGAAGAAATGAAGTTTCTCAACAGGTGGCCGTGTTAAAACGTGAGAAAAAGGATGCAGACCATCTAATAAAGGAAATGCGCGAAGTTGGCGATGAAATTAAAGTTCTCGATGAGAAGCTTAAAGCCATTGAGGATACATTAGAGCAAATCCTTTTAGGTATTCCGAACATTCCGCATGAGAGTACACCAACCGGTGATTCAGAGGATGATAATGTTGAAGTTAGGAACTGGGGAGAAAAGCCACAGTTTGGTTTTGAAGCTAAACCACATTGGGACATTGCTGATTACTTAGCCATTCTAGACTTTGAGCGTGCGGGTAAAGTAACCGGAAGCCGATTTGTATTCTATAAAGGCTTAGGAGCTAGACTCGAAAGAGCATTATTTAACTTTATGCTTGACCTCCATACAGAAGAGCATGGGTACCTTGAAGTGCTCCCTCCATATATGGTTAATCGAGCTAGTATGACAGGTACTGGGCAATTGCCAAAGTTTGAAGAGGATGCCTTCTTAATTAATAGCGAGGATTACTTCTTGATTCCAACCGCAGAAGTACCGGTAACCAACCTGCACCGTGATGAGATTTTGGATGGTGAAGAGCTTCCAATTAGCTATGCTGCTTTTAGTGCCTGCTTCCGTTCAGAAGCTGGCTCTGCAGGACGTGACACGAGGGGGCTAATTAGACAGCATCAGTTTAACAAAGTAGAGCTAGTGAAATTTGTTAAACCTGAAGAATCCTATGATCAGCTTGAAATTCTAACTGGTCATGCTGAAAAGGTTCTGCAGCTATTGAAACTGCCGTATCGTGTTATGAGTATGTGTACTGGTGACCTTGGCTTTACGGCAGCAAAGAAATATGATATTGAGGTTTGGATGCCAAGCTATGACACCTATCGTGAAATCTCTTCTTGCAGTAATTTCGAAGCCTTCCAAGCGCGTAGAGCGAATATCCGCTTCCGCCGCGAGCTAAAAGCAAAGCCAGAGCATGTTCACACATTGAATGGATCTGGCCTTGCGATTGGCAGAACGGTAGCAGCGATCCTGGAAAATTATCAGCAGGAAGATGGTTCTGTTGTGATTCCAGAGGTACTGCGTCCATATATGGGTAATCGTGAAGTCATCACACCGAGATAATTCGTCTCACATTAAATAAAAAAGTATTTTCCGGGCAATCATTTATTGCCCGGAAAATACCTTGATAGTAGAAAATCTGTTGACAGCTTTTAGCTGCATATGATATATTTCATTTTGTTCTAAATGGAGGAATACCCAAGTCCGGCTGAAGGGATCGGTCTTGAAAACCGACAGGCGGGTTAAACCGCGCGGGGGTTCGAATCCCTCTTCCTCCGCCATAAAAATGAAAAACAAACGCGCATAAAATTGGAGATATAACCGCTATCCTGCTGGGTAGCGTTTTTTTTATGATTATAAACAGCTTACCTGCCTATTTTCCTGACATTAAAGTTTTCTGTAATCAATAGCCAGTTTTGCGGGAAGGACAAACCAAGCTTCCAGTAACTCATGCCTCGCAGTCCCAATTCTTTAATTAAATCAAATTTTGCCTGGATGGAGCGAGCATCCTCAAACCAAACCTCATGCTCCTTTCCCTCATCATCCCTATATCTAAAAAATGGTGCCTGTGATTCGGTACTGTATTGGATGGGCACATTTCTCTCGGCAGCTAAAGCAATGGCCTGCTGCGGGCTTAATGCTTTAGCAATCGTTCCTTGCACAAAAGGCAGTGTCCAGTCATAGCCGTATAGGTTCTGCCCCATTAAGATTTTCGAGGCAGGCATCTCGGTAATGGCATATTCCAAAACGTCCCGAACTGGTCCAATCGGTGACACGGCCATGGCAGGACCTCCGCTGTAGCCCCATTCATAGGTCATGATGACAACAAAGTCAACGATTTCTCCATGTGCCTTATAATCATGTGCTTCATACCAGGCACCCTCTTGCTCTGCACTCGTTTTAGGCGCCAATGCAGTAGAAAGCAGCCACCCCTGTTCGTTAAAGCGGGCCTTTGCCTTCCGTAAAAATTGGTTATATGCCTCACGGTCAACAGGCCGTAAATATTCAAAATCAAAGTGAATATCTCTAAAGCCATATTTATTTGCAGTCTCAACAATATTATTAAGAAATCGGTCTTGTATAGCTATGTCATTTAAAAGGATCCGGCCTAACTCATCACTAAACTGATCATTTTCCTGGTTCGTAATCACCATCATTAAGACATTGTTATTTGCTTCAGCTATTGCGGGAAAGTTATTTAATAACGGTTCTTTTAATGACCCATCCCTAAGAGCCTGAAAACTAAAGGGTGCTAAATAAGTTAAGTATGGAGCAGCCTCACGGGCACTAGTTTCTAGCACAGGAGCTACAGATGAACCTCTAGGCTCAACATAGGCATTGAACTCTGCTGTACTCTTAGGACGTGGTGGAATATATAATCTTGTTCCTACTACAAGAGGCTGGTTCACTGAAATCCTGTTTACAGCGGCTAATTCCTGATAGGACATTCGAAAGCGGGCTGCAATCGACCAAAGGCTGTCGCCTGGCTGGACCCAGTAAAAGCTTCCTACAATTGGGATCACTAAGGTCTGACCTACTACAAGGTTGTTTGGATTAGGTAACTCATTTGCTTCCACTAAATCATCAATCGTCGTTCCAAATGCTCTGGCAATCGATGATAGTGATTGGTTTGGTCTTACTACATGAATTTGCATACAGGTCCCTCCTAGAGCCTTACTGTTTACCTTTATTCAAAATGCTCATAGTATATAGACATACTTAAGAATAAACGCCATTATCAATTTATGTTCGAATTGATGAATCATGATATAATTTTTTCATCTTAGTCATGTACGAAGTAATGGAGGAAGGGTCGTAGCTTAATGGTTGAAAATCATTCTGATGAATTTTTTATGCAGGAAGCAATTAAAGAGGCAAAGAAAGCAGAGCTGCTTAACGAGGTCCCAATTGGAACAGTCATTGTACTACATGGAGAGGTTATTGCTAGAGCTCATAATTTAAGGGAAACAAATCAAAGTGCTGTTTCACATGCAGAGCTGCTTGCAATCGAACAGGCCTGTGAGGCAGTTGGTTCATGGCGCCTTGAAGATGCGGAGCTGTACGTAACCCTCGAACCGTGTGCCATGTGTGCAGGCGCGATTATTCTTTCACGGATTAAGCGGGTTGTGTATGGTGCGGCAGACCCTAAGGGGGGCTGTGCGGGGACGTTTATGAATCTTTTACAGGATGAGCGCTTTAACCACCAGAGTGAAGTCGTAAGTGGGGTTCTAGAACAATCATGCGGACAGCTACTAACGGATTTTTTTCGACAGGTAAGAGAGCGAAAAAGGGCGGCGAAACTGAGGCGCAAACAAGAGGTAATTGAACAAACAGAATTTGGAAGTGATTAAACATTGCATTTTGGTTTGAATATTAGTATACTAATCATGCGTCGAAAATGACGCCTAAACATATGGTATCAATTTTGCCGTGCTAAGCGGGGAGGTAGCGGTGCCCTGTACTCGCAATCCGCTCTAGCGAGGCCGAACTCCTTTCCTGAGGCTGATCTCCTGTAGGGTCTGCCTTGAGTAAGTGGTGTTGACGTCCGGGTCCTGCGCAATGGGAACCCACGAACCATGTCAGGTCCGGAAGGAAGCAGCATTAAGTGGATCATCCCATGTGCCGCAGGGTTGCCTGGGCCGAGCTAACTGCTCAAGTAACGCTTATGGGAATCAGTCGACGGAAGGTGCACGGCAGTTTAAATTATACTATCAAAACTCATCCTTTATTGGATGGGTTTTTTATTATGTAATAATCTAACCCTCTTCTAGGAAACAGGGGAAGGTAATCTTGACGATTTTTTTGTATAATAGAAAATATATACGTTATAATGAGTAGGACATTAATTAGAAGGGGGCGTTGAAGTGAGTTATCAAGCATTATATCGTGTATGGCGTCCGCAAAGCTTTATTGATGTGGTTGGACAAGAACACGTAACGAAAACATTGCAAAACGCCCTGCTTCAAGATAAAATCTCGCATGCTTATTTATTCTCAGGCCCTCGTGGAACGGGGAAAACGAGTGCAGCTAAAATACTAGCAAAGGCAGTGAACTGTGAAAAGGCACCTATAGCAGAGCCTTGTAATGAGTGTCCGTCCTGTCGGGGCATTACTGACGGCTCTATCCCGGATGTAATCGAAATCGATGCAGCTTCCAATAATGGGGTTGAAGAAATACGGGATATTCGGGATAAGGTTAAATATGCACCAACATCTGTCAAATTTAAGGTTTATATTGTCGATGAGGTTCATATGCTGTCCATCGGTGCCTTTAATGCGCTTCTCAAGACGTTGGAAGAGCCACCGAAGCATGTTATGTTTATTTTAGCAACAACAGAGCCGCATAAAATCCCGCTTACCATCATTTCAAGATGTCAGCGTTTTGACTTTAAAAGGATTACAGCTCAAGCGATTGTAAATCGTATGGCTCTTATTGCCCGTGAAACAGGGGTAGAGTATGAAGAGAATGCCTTGCACGTAATTGCTAGAGCCGCAGAGGGCGGTATGCGTGATGCGTTAAGTCTCTTGGATCAGGCGATTTCCTTTGGTAAAGAAAAAGTAACGGTTGATGACGCTCTAACCGTCACGGGTGCAGTATCTCAAGTCTTTTTGATAAACCTTGCTAAAGCGATCAAAAATCATGATGTGGTTAGTGGATTGGAATCATTAGAAGAGCTGCTTTTTCAAGGCAAGGATCCAACAAGGTTTATTGAGGATTTCATTCTTTTTTATCGCGATATGCTCTTATACAAAGCAGCTCCTAAACTGGAGGAATCATTAGAGCGTGTCCTGCTTGATGAGGAGTTTAAGACGCTAGCGGAAGACATAAATCCGGATGAAATTTATCAGCTCATTAACCAATTGAGCAAGACACAGCAAGAAATGCGGTTTACGAACCATCCGAAGATTTTTCTCGAAGTGGCAGTAGTTAAGTTATGTCAGCTTGAAGCAGCTTCGAATGTAGCAGGTGGTCCAGCAATTGATCAGCTGATGGAAAGAATCAACCTGCTTGAAAATGAAATTAGCGAGCTAAAGCAACACGGGGTTAAGGTGATAGAAGAGGAGCACGCTCCGGCAGCACAGAAACGTCCGCAAAGAGTGGCTAGAAGAGGGTTTCAGGTACCGGCAGGCAGAATTAATGAGATTCTGAAATCTGCCACAAAGCAGGACCTCCAGGCTGTTAAAGGACGCTGGGCAGAATTAATTGAAGCATTGACAGCTAATCAAATGCGCTCGCAGGCTGCGTTATTAAAAGAAGCAGAGCCGGCTGCAGCCTCAAGTCAGGCACTGGTCATTAAATTTAAATATGAAATCCACTGTCAAATGGCAATGGATAATGATAAATTTGTAGAGGCGATCTCCTCTATTCTGCAAAGAATAACCGGCAAACGAATGAGCGTTACAGGTGTTCCGGAGGATCAATGGGCAACAATACGTGAATCATTTGTGAAAAATCAACGCCATGATGACAACGGTAGTGGTGAAAGTGCTGAACTAGGTGCACCAGAGGAAGAACCGCATATAGCTGAAGCCATGAAGCTATTCGGTGCTGAACTGATTGAAGTAAAAGAATAACCAAGAATATTTTGTAAAAAAGAATTGATAAAATAATAACTATTGGAGGTCATGAATATGATGCGTGGCGGTGGAATGGGTAACATGCAAAAAATGATGAAGCAAATGCAAAAAATGCAAAAGGATATGGCAAAGGCACAGGAAGAATTGGGAGAACAAAAAATTGAAGGTACAGCTGGCGGTGGCATGGTAACAGTAATCATGACAGGGCATAAAGAAGTTGTCGATGTAAATATTAAAGAAGAGGTTGTCGATCCCGAAGATGTAGAAATGCTCCAGGATTTAGTGCTTGCAGCTACAAATGATGCATTGAAAAAGGTTGACGAGCTGACAAATCAAAAAATGGGGAAATTCACTCAAGGTATGAATCTTCCTGGCATGTTCTAGGAGGTAAGGCAGGATGCATTATCCGGAACCCATATCTAAATTAATTGACAGTTTTATGAAATTGCCAGGTATCGGCCCTAAAACGGCTGCTCGTCTGGCTTTTTTTGTCCTAAATATGAAGGAAGATACCGTATTGGACTTTGCAAAGGCGTTAGTCAATGCGAAAAGAAACTTATCCTATTGCTCTGTATGCGGCCATATCACGGATCAGGATCCTTGTTATATTTGTGAAGACCAGCGTAGAGACCGAACCATTATTTGTGTTGTCCAGGATCCTAAGGATGTCATTGCGATGGAGAAAATGAAGGAGTTCAATGGATTATACCATGTCTTGCATGGTTCTATATCACCGATGGATGGAATTGGACCAGAGGATATTAATATTCCCGCTTTATTAAAAAGACTCCAGGATGAAACCGTAAAGGAAGTCATATTAGCAACAAACCCAAATATTGAAGGCGAAGCAACTGCTATGTATATATCCAGACTTCTGAAGCCATCAGGTATTAGAATAACGAGAATAGCGCATGGTTTACCGGTAGGTGGAGATTTAGAATATGCAGATGAGGTCACTTTATCAAAGGCAATGGAAGGCAGAAGAGAAGTATAACTTCATTCTATGGAGGAGAAGCGGATGTTTTTTCGGAGAAAAGGACGGCTGCGTGCAGATTATGATGAACAGCTGGTAGAACAATTAAAGCGGCTAAAAAAGGACTGGGACCATCAAAGTACATTAACAAAAAAAAGCTTTGATCCCTTCGGTGAAATGGAATTACAAACTAAAATAGCCAGAGCAAAGTATCTTATATTGTTACGTGAGGCAAAGAAACGAAGAATTTCTCTCCTGAAATAGTTGATAACCGGTTTCGAGTCTGTCGTGATATCCCTAGGTCTATTCTGTACAAGCTATTCATAAGAATAGTAGTACAAAGATTTGAAAGGGAGAATGATTTTGGAGCCAATCATGATTATCGCTTTATTAGGAATCCTTGCTTTGCTTATTTTTTTGCTTGGAACACCCTTAAAGCCTATACGCTTTATTAGCCAAGCTGCAGCGAAATTGATCATAGGGGCCTTCTTTTTATTTTTTCTCAATATGCTCGGAAATCAATTTGGAATCCATATTCCCATTAACCTAATAACATCCGCTGTATCTGGATTTTTAGGCATTCCTGGAATGTTTGCACTCGTAGCCATTGATATGTGGATTATTTAACTTCATTCAGCAAATGCTTTTTGTACCGCAAGCTTGCGACAAGTACAGAAGCCCTCCACTTTTACAAGTGGGGTTCAAACCCCGGCTGAATGAAGTTAAGCCTCCGGCGGATGTCTCGAATTTTTTTAAAGGTAGTCTATCGAGCGAGCTCGATAAAAATCCGGACGCAAATTCGATGGGCGAATTTGATACAGAAAGGCCGTTATCTTTTTATCGGCTTTTCTGTTTTTCTTTTGCGTTCAAACAAGTCGGGCGAATGTAACTCCTCAGATTTAAAAAAACAGTTGACTATAATCACAAAGGATGGTTATAATGTTCAAGTCGTCGTTAATAACTAACGGACAAACTGTTATCAACTCATTAGAAACTTCTAAAAAATGTTGACACTATGATTTGGTAATGATATATTAATAAAGTCGCTTATGAGCGATGGTAATTGTTCCTTGAAAACTGAACAACAAAAAAGTCAACGTTAATTCAAAGTCTTTTTTAAAAAGACAATTAGAGCTTAATCAAACACTACTTTATTGGAGAGTTTGATCCTGGCTCAGGACGAACGCTGGCGGCGTGCCTAATACATGCAAGTCGAGCGAATCTGAGGGAGCTTGCTCCCGAAGGTTAGCGGCGGACGGGTGAGTAACACGTGGGCAACCTGCCTATAAGACTGGGATAACTTCGGGAAACCGGAGCTAATACCGGATAATTCTTTTCCTCTCATGAGGGAAAGCTGAAAGGCGGCTTCGGCTGTCACTTATAGATGGGCCCGCGGCGCATTAGCTAGTTGGTGAGGTAACGGCTCACCAAGGCGACGATGCGTAGCCGACCTGAGAGGGTGATCGGCCACACTGGGACTGAGACACGGCCCAGACTCCTACGGGAGGCAGCAGTAGGGAATCTTCCGCAATGGACGAAAGTCTGACGGAGCAACGCCGCGTGAGTGATGAAGGTTTTCGGATCGTAAAACTCTGTTGTTAGGGAAGAACAAGTACGAGAGTAACTGCTCGTACCTTGACGGTACCTAACCAGAAAGCCACGGCTAACTACGTGCCAGCAGCCGCGGTAATACGTAGGTGGCAAGCGTTGTCCGGAATTATTGGGCGTAAAGCGCGCGCAGGCGGTTCCTTAAGTCTGATGTGAAAGCCCACGGCTCAACCGTGGAGGGTCATTGGAAACTGGGGAACTTGAGTGCAGAAGAGAAGAGTGGAATTCCACGTGTAGCGGTGAAATGCGTAGAGATGTGGAGGAACACCAGTGGCGAAGGCGACTCTTTGGTCTGTAACTGACGCTGAGGCGCGAAAGCGTGGGGAGCAAACAGGATTAGATACCCTGGTAGTCCACGCCGTAAACGATGNAGGAGCCAGCCGCCTAAGGTGGGACAGATGATTGGGGTGAAGTCGTAACAAGGTAGCCGTATCGGAAGGTGCGGCTGGATCACCTCCTTTCTAAGGATATTACGGAAAACCTTCGGTTTATCTGAAGGTTCATTATGTTGATGATTTTGTTGTTCGGTTTTGAAGGAGCAATCCTTTAATAAATATATCCTTTATGTGGGCCTATAGCTCAGCTGGTTAGAGCACACGCCTGATAAGCGTGAGGTCGATGGTTCGAGTCCATTTAGGCCCACCATTTTCCCATAAAGGGGCCTTAGCTCAGCTGGGAGAGCGCCTGCTTTGCACGCAGGAGGTCAGCGGTTCGATCCCGCTAGGCTCCACCATATTAACCATTTGTTGATTGTTGTAATAAATCAATCGATGGTCATTTTTGTTCCTTGAAAACTAGATAATGAAATGAAGAAAAAGCATAAAACCGAGTAGAAACACATTAGATTTATCTTTTTAACGCTTTTATAAGCATTATGAAAGCATAATCTGTAGGTGAATTAGCAGCGAGAAGGTCGAGGAAGCGACAGAGTGAGCATCGGAGCGTACGTAGTAGGTACGTGAGAAGCGGAACGACGAGCTGACGAAGAGATTCGAAGCTGATCATTCGCCGGTATAGGTTAAGTTAGAAAGGGCGCACGGTGAATGCCTTGGCACTAGGAGCCGATGAAGGACGGGACTAACACCGATATGCTTCGGAGAGCTGTAAGTAAGCTTTGATCCGGAGATTTCCGAATGGGGAAACCCAGCATCCGTAATGGGATGTTATCTTTACCTGAATACATAGGGTATTCAAGGCAGACCCGGGGAACTGAAACATCTAAGTACCCGGAGGAAGAGAAAGCAATTGCGATTCCCTGAGTAGCGGCGAGCGAAACGGGAACAGCCCAAACCAAGAGGCTTGCCTCTTGGGGTTGTAGGACACTCTACATGGAGTTACAAAGGAACGGGGTAGACGAACAGGTCTGGAAAGGCCGGTCATAGAAGGTAAAAACCCTGTAGTTGAAACTTCGTTCCCTCCTGAGTGGATCCTGAGTACGGCGGGACACGTGAAATCCCGTCGGAAGCAGGGAGGACCATCTCCCAAGGCTAAATACTCCCTAGTGACCGATAGTGAACCAGTACCGTG
>NZ_LT629731.1:0-53564 GCF_900104575.1 Bacillus tuaregi | reverse complement strand
TGATCAGGTTGATAGGTTTGGGGTGGAAGCGTGGTGACACGTGGAGCTGACAAATACTAATCGGTCGAGGACTTAACCAAATTTAGATGCGGAGGCGCCTTGCCAGGAGCGACAAGCTTAAGTCGGGCTGTCGAGAAGGTTGTTCTTTAACCTTCTTGACAGCATGGCTTAAGACCTCGAGTTCCTAGGCGCCGCAGCTCGATTCAACAATGTTGATTACTCGTCCTTTTTCTTCAGCATTATCTAGTTTTGAGGGAACAAGTCCTCAAACCAAATAGTTTGGTGACGATAGCGAGAAGGTCACACCCGTTCCCATCCCGAACACGGAAGTTAAGCTTCTCAGCGCCGATGGTAGTTGGGGCATTGCCCCTGTGAGAGTAGGACGTCGCCAAGCAAAGGAGTATCCAAATGGGTACTCCTTTTTGATTGTGTTTCAGTTATTATTATCTAGCCTTCGAAAAGGCTGAATCGACCTGCCTTTGATATGTATAAGCTACCGAAACCAAAGAGAAAAGCCGAGTAGGGTCGCCTATAAGGCGTATAAGCTACCGAAACCAAAGAGAAAAGCCGAGTAGGGTCGCCTATAAGGCGTATAAGCTACCGAAATCGAAGAGAAAAGCCGAGTAGGGTCGCCTATAAGGCGTATAAGCTACCGAAATCGAAGAGAAAAGCCGAGTAGGGTCGCCTATAAGGCGTATAAGCTACCGAAATCGAAGAGAAAAGCCGAGTAGGGTCGCCTATAAGGCGTATAAGCTACCGAAACCGAGGAGAAAAGCCGAGTAGGGTCGCCTATAAGGCGTATAAGCTACCGAAACCAGACAGATGAGCCATGTTCGCGATCGCCAATAAAGTCTACAAGCTCCTCCAGCAGATATGTATTATTATAAATACCCATATAAAAAAGAGCATCTATAGCAGGTGCCCTTTTTGTTTTATGAAAAAATCTCCGGTGTGGTAATTTTTTTTAGCTTACTCAAATAATACTTATATTTAGGGTCGCTCGTATCGGTGATGATAATATCCCTTTCACAATCCATGCAAATAAATGAGGTGTAAAGATGAATACCCTTACCTTTTTCTTCTTCACAAATCACGCACTTTTCTTCCATTTGCTCTCTTGCTAATGAATCCAATACACTCACCTCCATACCACTATACTTCCCAGATCTTAATATTTGTATACAAAATTAAGAAAATTCATTTGTGTAGGTTAACTGATTAATATTGTATGTAATCCGCAGTCATTGTTTGTATGTCTTATTGAATCTTTTCATTTCAAATACGTTAAAAAAGTCCGATGACTAAAAATGCAGGAAACTAGGCTACCTCTTTAGCTGCCTGATACGGTTTGGTACAATAGATACGAGATGCTGAAATACGGCAAATACATGCATAATTCACTCGGTAATAAATAACTATAGTTGGGAGTAAGGTGAAAATGGACCAATCAAAGACTCCTTTATATAATCAGCTTGCTTTCCATAGTAACAAACATCGTATTTCTCTTCATGTGCCAGGACATAAGTATGGCCAAATTTTTCCTGAGTCTGCAAAGCCATTCTATAATGAACTATTAAAATTGGATGCTACTGAACTAGCAGGCCTTGATGACCTTCATTCACCAGAAGGAGTCATCCTAGAGGCCGAGACACTGCTCTCACAATTATATGCAGTGAAAAAAAGCTACTTCCTAGTAAATGGTTCGACGGTTGGCAATTTAGCTATGATTATGGCGACATTAACAGCTAATGATACCGTCCTAGTCCAGAGAAATTGTCATAAATCTATTTTAAACGGTCTTGAATTAACAGGTGCAAAGGCTGTATTTCTAGGTCCTGATTATCACGCTGAATGGGCAGTGTTAGGCGGAGTATCTTCAGAGGTCATACAAAAGGCAATGAAGGCTTATCCAGAAGCCAAGGCAGTTATCCTGACCTATCCAAACTATTACGGTATGGTAAATGAACTGGAGGAAATCATTAAACTAGCGCATAGTAGGAATATGTCGGTGCTAGTAGATGAAGCACATGGAACTCATTTTATTAGTGGGGGCAGCTTTCCAAGGTCTGCGGTACAGCTAGGAGCAGACATTGTCGTACAATCTGCTCATAAAACATTGCCTGCCATGACGATGGGGTCTTTTCTTCACTTTAATAGTGAGCGAATCTCAATTGTAGCTCTAGAAAAGTACCTTCACATTTTGCAGTCAAGCAGCCCATCTTACCCAATTATGGCCTCGCTAGATCTCGCTAGAAGCTATTTAGGAACCTATACAATTGAAGACCATTTGTATCTTAGCGAGCAAATAAAGACATTTAGGGAGAGGCTAAAGCAACTAGACGGCATCAGGGTTTTAGAATATGATGACGAGGGTGACTTATTGAAGGTTACATTACAAACGCTGAGTCAGTACAATGGGTTTCAGCTACAGACTGCTTTTGAGCAGCAAGGAATATATACAGAGCTTGCAGACCCACATAATGTTTTACTTGTTTTACCCTTACTTAAGGAAAACACTCCATTTCCCTTTCAACAAATAGTAGAGGGTATACATCGTTCATTAAAGGATGCAAGAATTATCAATAGAGTGGAAAAAGTGATAGAATATATTCCAGTAATATCCAAATTAGTTCTTGCTGATAAGGAAATGAAACAGCTTCAGAGTAGAAAAGTATCTTTTATAGATGCCGTTGGTGAAGTCTGTGCGGAGAAGGTCATTCCTTATCCCCCGGGTATCCCGATTTTATTTCCCGGTGAACTTATCACAGCAGAGACAGTAGAGCAATTAGCAGCGTTAGTTGACTCAGGAGCAAGGTTCCAGGGTACAAAGCATATATTTGATCATACCATTACAATTTTTACAAAGAAGTAGTAAAAGGTTGGAGGTTTATTGTGAAAAAAGGTGTATTTATTACAATAGAGGGTCCTGAGGGAGCCGGCAAGACAACAATCATAGAGATGCTGATGGATAAGTTAAATTCGGAAGGATACTCTGTGGTAAGCACAAGAGAGCCAGGTGGCATTGAAATTGCAGAAAAAATAAGAAGTGTTATTTTAGATAAAGAAAATAAAGCGATGGATGCAAGAACGGAGGCGCTTCTCTATGCCGCTGCCCGCAGGCAGCATCTTGTTGAAAAGGTATTGCCGGCTATTGAGAATGGGTATATTGTGATATGTGACCGATTTATCGACAGCTCACTTGCCTATCAAGGTCATGCAAGAGGCTTAGGAATTGATGAGGTTTTTTCTATTAATCAATTTGCCATTGACGAGATGATGCCGGATGCGACCTTTTATTTTGATATTGATCCGGAGATTGGCTTGGAACGGATAAATCGTGATAAAGGGAGAGAAATTAATCGACTTGACCTCGAAGGCTTTGAATTCCATCGCAAGGTTCGTGAAGGATATCAGATATTGTGTAAAAGATTTCCAGGTCGAATCGTTGAAATTGATGCCTCTCAATCAGTGGAGGCTGTGTTTCAGAACGTAGAGGATAAATTATTACGGATTATACAATAGAATATAAATTCTATTAATATTTATAGTAAGTGAGTGATGGCTTTGGCAAAAACATGGCAAGAGCTTGAGGAAATTCAACCTGTCGTATTAAAAATGATCAAAAATAGTATGGAAAAAAAGCGGCTTGCCCACGCCTACTTATTTGAAGGGATGAAGGGAACAGGAAAGCGGGAAATGGGACTTCTGCTAGCAAAAAGTCTCTTCTGTCTTTCTCCTATAGAAGCAGTCATCCCCTGCGAGAACTGTAATAACTGTAAAAGAATCAATCATGGCAATCATCCTGATATCCATATTATAGAGCCTGACGGACTGTCCATTAAGAAGCAACAGATTGGTCTGCTTCAGGAGGAGTTCTCCAAGACCGGTGTCGAATCAAAGCAAAAGCTCTATATGATTATTCATGCTGATCGGATGACAGTAAATGCGGCTAATAGTTTATTGAAGTTTCTAGAGGAACCCTTTCGAGAGACCTATGCTATATTAATGACAGAGCAGGTTCAAAGAATGCTGCCAACCATTCTATCGCGCTGTCAAACCCTATCCTTTAAGCCATTATCAAATGAACATATGATTCATAAGTTGGTTGAAATAGGAGTTAAGGAGCATAAAGCGCCTATACTTGCCCAGCTTACCAATAATTTGGATGAAGCTTTAGAGCTAAACAATGATGAATGGTTTGCACAAGCACAAAAGATAGTGGTAAAATTATATGAAGTGCTTAAGAAGAATTCCCTTGAAGCAATGGTTTATCTGCAAGAGGAATGGTTCTTACATTTTAAAGATAAAGAACAAATCGATCGTGGATTAGATCTTTTACTTCTTATTTTTAAGGATTTATTATATATACAGTTTGGTAAGCAACGGCAGGCTGTTTTTGTAAGTAAGGCACAAGAGTTTGAGCAGTATGCCTTACAAACTTCTGGGCGGCGTCTGGCGGATCAAATGTCCATAATATTGGAGGCAAAGAAAAAGCTACAGGCTAATATGAATCCACAGTTATTGATGGAGGAGCTTGTGCTTCGGTTGCAGGAGGGATCTACAGTTGTATGATGTAGTTGGCGTACGCTTTAAAAAAGCGGGTAAAATATATTATTTTGATCCCGGTGATCTGCCAATTCTTAAGAATAATTTCGTTATCGTTGAGACTGTAAGGGGCGTTGAATACGGACAGGTGGTCATCGGCCCAAAACAAGTGGACGAAAATGATGTTGTTCTTCCTTTAAAAAAGGTACTCAGAATTGCGGATCAAAAGGATCGCATGATAGTTGAGGAAAATAGGGCAGCGGCAAAGGAAGCTTATGATGTTTGCAATGAAAAAGTGTCTATTCATCAATTAGATATGAAGCTGGTTGATGTGGAATATACATTTGATCGTAACAAAATCATTTTTTATTTTACAGCGGATGGTAGGGTTGATTTTCGTGAACTTGTAAAGGATTTAGCAGCTATCTTCCGCACAAGGATTGAGCTTCGTCAAATTGGTGTCAGAGATGAGGCGAAAATGCTGGGCGGGATTGGACCATGCGGTAGAATGCTTTGCTGTTCGACCTTTTTAGGTGATTTTGAACCTGTTTCTATTAAAATGGCAAAAGATCAAAATCTATCTCTTAATCCAACAAAAATATCAGGGTTATGTGGAAGATTGATGTGCTGCTTGAAATATGAGAATGACGAATACGAGACGGCTAAGGAATTACTGCCGGACCTTGGCCAATGGATTGAAACGCCTGTTGGTTCTGGGAAAGTCGTAGGACTAAATATCCTTGAGCGGGTGCTTCAGGTCGAAGTTCCAAAGCTTGAACGTGTGTTAGAATATACGTTGGATGAAATTATTAAAGAAGGTGCTGTACCGGTACAATCCACAGACTGATGAGGTGGAACCAGTGGATAAAAAAGAAATATTTGATTCAGTAAGTAATATGGAAAAGCAAATTGGACATTTGTACCAACAGCTTGGTGAGTTAAAGCAGCACTTAGCGGAAATCCTGGAAGAAAATAACTCTTTGAAGCTGGAAAACGAGCATATTAGACGTCGTTTAGAAGAAATCACAGAAAATAAAGAGTCAAATAAAAGCAGTAAGAAGGATAAGAAAAAAACGGAGTCTACTGATTCTGGAGTTATGGATATTGGAGAAGGATACGATAACCTGGCCCGTCTTTATCAGGAGGGATTTCATATTTGTAACCTTCAATTTGGGAGCCCTCGGACGGAGGGAGATTGTATCTTTTGCTTATCCTTTTTAAATAAAAAATAATGGACAGCCTTCCTAACTTTTTGGGAAGGCTATTTTTTAAGAGAGGGGGCTGCCATACCTATGGTTGAATTGATTGGGGATGAAAGGCTGGACTATTTACTCGCAGAAAAGATGAAAATTATTCAAAGTCCTTCTGTTTTCTCTTTTTCCCTTGATGCTGTTTTGTTGGCCCAATTCACCTATGTTCCGATTCAAAAGGGGAATTTGCTTGATTTATGTAGCGGGAATGGAGTGATTCCTTTATTTCTCAGTTTAAGAACGAAGGGTACTATTACTGGAGTTGAAATCCAGGAACGTCTCTACCATATGGCCGTTCGTAGTATTGAATATAATGGACTAAGCGATCGGTTGCATATGATTCATGGTGATATTAAGGAAATGCCGAAACAGCTTGGATATGGGAAATTTGATGTTGTGACCTGTAATCCGCCATATTTTACTACTCCTTCACAGGAGGAAATCAATGAAAATGAACATTTAGCGATTGCTCGTCATGAAATCCTCTGTACCTTGGAGGATGCTATTCTTGCAGCCAGTCAGCTTGTAAGACAGGGAGGGAAGGTATCCTTTGTCCATCGTTCAGGTCGCCTCATGGATATGATGACATTGATGCGTAAATATAAGCTTGAGCCAAAGCGACTACAATTTGTCTATCCGAAAGCAGGAAAGGAAGCAAACACATTACTAATCGAAGCAATCAAGCATGGCAAGCCGGACTTGAAAATCCTGCCACCATTGGTTGTGTATCAGGAGGATAATGAATATACTCCTGAGATGAGGACGATTCTATATGGAGAATAAGCCTTCAAGCAGTAACATCGGAAAAGGAAAATACAATATCTAATAAAAGAGGGTACATATGTGGCAGCAGAAAAGCTTTGAACAAGAGGATAGGAAAGGAATCTTATATCTCGTACCGACACCAATCGGCAACCTAGAGGATATGAGCTACAGAGCGATTAGAATTTTAAAGGAAGCGGACTATATTGCCGCAGAAGATACACGTAATTCAAAAAAGCTCTGTCATTATTTTGAAATTGAGACACCGCTTATGAGCTATCATGAGCATAATAAAGAAACGGGTGGAAGGAAAATTATTAATCTGCTTAAGGAAGGCGCTAAGGTAGCGCTTATCAGTGATGCCGGATTACCGACTATCTCTGACCCAGGCTATGAGCTAGTTGTGGAAGCGGTAGAAGAGCAGCTTACAGTGGTACCGCTCCCGGGTGCGAATGCGGCGTTAACAGCGCTGATTGCATCAGGGCTTTCCACCCGTTCGTTTTATTTTTATGGCTTCCTTGATCGACAAAGGAAGGAAAAGCGTAAGCAGCTTGAGGAGCTACGAAACATTCCAGCAACGATGATTCTTTATGAGGCACCGCACAGATTAAAGGAAACTCTCACCTTGATCCATGAGGTACTTGGAAATCGAAAAATGTCCATATGCCGTGAATTAACTAAACGATATGAGGAATTTATTCGTGGAGATGTATCAGAGCTATTGGAGTGGGCTACAAAAGGAGAAGTTCGTGGTGAATTTTGCTTAATCATTGAAGCAGGTGAACCGGCTTCAAATGAGGAATCTGGTGTATGGTGGGAGGAGCTCACTGTTGAAGAGCATGTAAAGCACTATATGGCAGTGAAGGGACTGACCTCCAAAGAGGCTATTAAACAGACAGCAAAGGATCGCAGTATGAACAAACGGGATGTCTACCATATGTATCATATTGAAGTTGAATAGGAAAATGGATACGTCTGTTGGAATCTTAAGCATGTGAAATAGTTGTTGCTGATAAAAATAACAAAAAAAGGCTTCTCTTATTGAGAAGCTTTTTCAATGTTAGATATTAATGATTAGCAGGATCTAAATTATCCTTGATTTCCTTGAGAAGCTTTTCTGCACCCTCACGGCTTAAAACAAGCTTTCCGCCTGCTAATTGTAAATTGTCATCAGACACTTCACCAGTAACCTGGCAAGTCATGTTTGGCTTATATTTTTTTAGGATAATACGATCATCATCGACATAAATTTCTAATGCATCTTTTTCAGCAATACCCAGTGTACGTCTAAGTTCTATCGGAATTACAACGCGTCCAAGCTCATCAACCTTACGAACAATACCTGTAGATTTCATTTTCCCACTCCACTCCAATCTAGGATTTTATCTATCTATTATTTGTTTTTTTTCGTCAAGATTCGACAATTTTCTTACTTTTTCATCATAGCAACTATTCCAAAAATCGTCAATTACTTTATTTTCCTATAATATTGAAATTATTCCCAGTGTGACTTATTACTATTTATTATAGGTTTATGTTAGATTATATCAGCACCATTGCTATTTTACAAAAAATAACTCTTGGACTTCAGGGGGAATTATTGATTTTATCTATAAATTAATATTGTATTAATTTTGTAATATAGACAGATTAGTTTAGGTGCTTGCTGTCAATACTTTTAAAAATAAGGCTATGTTGAAGTACATCGTTGGTTTTTTAGCTTAACAGAGCCAAAAATAATATAAATATTCATTCTGAAAATATTTTGCGGGTACTAATTAAAGCGATATAATGGAAGATGGTATATTAGACAGAGGTAAAAATAAAGGAGGCAAAAAGAATGGGAGAACAGAGAAAAACCTTTTACTTAACAACTCCTATCTATTATCCAAGTGGAAATCTACATATAGGGCATGCTTATACAACAGTTGCTGGTGATGCAATGGCAAGATATAAGCGCCTGCGTGGCTATGACGTCATGTACTTAACTGGAACAGATGAGCATGGACAAAAAATACAGCAAAAGGCACAGGAAAAGGGAATTACTCCGCAGCAATATGTAGATGAAATTGTATCAGGGATTAAGGATCTTTGGCAAAAGCTTGATATCTCATATGATGATTTTATCCGTACAACAGAAGAGCGTCATAAAAAGGTTGTAGCAGATATTTTCGAAAAACTGTTAGCACAGGGTGATATTTACTTAGGTGAATATGAAGGCTCCTATTGTACCCCTTGTGAGTCTTATTTTACCGAAAGACAGTTAACAGATGAAGGGAATTGCCCTGACTGTGGAAGGCCTGTCCAAAAAGTAAAAGAAGAATCCTATTTCTTTAAAGTAAGCAAATATGCAGACCGCCTGCTAGCATACTATGAAGAAAATCCTGAGTTTATTCAGCCAGAATCACGGAAAAATGAAATGATCAATAACTTCATCAAGCCAGGCCTTGAGGATTTGGCTGTTTCACGGACAACCTTTGACTGGGGCATAAAAATTCCAAGCAATCCAAAGCATGTTATATATGTTTGGATTGATGCGCTCTCAAATTATATTACAGCACTTGGTTATGGGACAGAGAATGAAACAAAATACAAGCAATATTGGCCGGCAAATGTCCATTTAGTAGGGAAGGAAATTGTCCGCTTTCATACCATCTACTGGCCAATTATGTTAATGGCATTGGACCTTCCATTACCGAAAAAGGTCTTTGCCCATGGATGGCTGCTAATGAAGGACGGGAAAATGTCGAAGTCCAAAGGCAACGTTGTGGATCCTGTGACCCTAATTGACCGTTATGGATTGGATGCGCTACGTTATTACTTACTAAGGGAAGTTCCATTTGGAGCGGATGGTGTATTTACGCCGGAAGGCTTTGTTGAGCGTCTAAACTTTGACCTTGCAAATGACTTAGGAAACCTCTTAAATCGTACGGTAGCTATGATCAATAAATACTTTGATGGTGTTGTTCCTGTCTACAACGGGTCAACTGGTGAATTTGAAGAGAAGCTGCTCGAAGCAAATCAAGCGACGGTTACAAAGTATGAAGAAGCGATGGAAAAAATGGAATTCTCAGTAGCCTTGACGGCTCTCTGGCAGCTTGTCAGCCGTACAAATAAATATATTGATGAAACACAGCCGTGGCAGCTGGCGAAGGATGAAGAAAATCATTCCAAGCTTGCAGATGCCATGGTCCACTTAGCCGAGTCTCTAAGAAGGATAGCTATCATGCTGCAGCCATTCTTGACACAGGCACCAAAACAGATTTTTGCCCAGTTAGGTATCGATAAGAAGGCATATACTACATGGGATAGTCTAGCAGAGTTTGGTCAAATCGGAGAAGGCATTAAGGTGATGAAGGGTGACCCGATTTTCCCTCGCCTTGATTTGGAAGACGAAGTCAATTACATCAAAATGAAAATGCAGGGAACCGAGCCTAAGGCTGAAGTAAAGGAAAATAAGGCGGAGGCTGTACCGGAAGTAGATGAAATCACAATTGATGATTTCATGAAGGTAGACCTACGAGTTGCAGAAGTAATAGAAGCGGAGCCTGTAAAAAAGGCGGATAAGCTTTTGAAGCTGCAGCTAAACCTTGGCTATGAAACGCGTCAGGTTGTATCGGGGATTGCCCAATATTATAAACCGGAAGAGCTTGTTGGACAAAGAGTAATTTGTGTAACAAACCTAAAGCCGGTTAAGCTAAGAGGCGAATTATCACAAGGAATGATCTTGGCAGGAAGCAAGGATGGAAAGTTAGCCTTAGCTACTGTTCCAGAAAGCTTACCGCTTGGATCAAAAGTAAAATAAATGATATGAGTAAGCGGGGGGATTTCCCCCGCTGTTCATTTTAAAAGAGCGTGTATTTAAGCAAAGAAACTGTAATCTTTGTAAAGCTATGGTAATATTGTCGAATTTTGTTTCACGTGGAACATTCTGTGAAACCTTTTTTATTTAAACTTCCAATTAATCACCGTGGTTTTTATTGAATAAAACTATAAGTTATTCTGTTAGATTCTATAAGAATAGATTGTCTATACATGTTTCTTCTATTATATAGATACATATTTGATACAAATGTAATGAAAAAATAATAATGATAAGGAAGGGATTATCATGCTATTTGATACACATGTCCATTTAAATGCAGAGCAATTTGAAGAGGACCTCATAGAGGTAATAGAAAGAGCGAGACAGACGGGTGTTGAACGGATGCTTGTTGTTGGTTTTGACCGTCCAACGATTGAAAAGGCAATGGAGCTCGTCGAGGAGTATGATTTTCTATACGCGAGTATCGGGTGGCATCCGGTTGATGCAATTGATATGAGAGATGAGGATTTGCTTTGGATTGAGGAATTATCAGCACATCCAAAGGTTGTCGCACTTGGCGAGATGGGTTTGGATTATTATTGGGACAAGTCACCAAGGGAAGTACAACAGGATGTTTTTAGAAGGCAAATTCAATTGGCTAAGAAGGTAAAGCTGCCGATTGTCATTCATAATCGTGAGGCAACGGCCGATATTATGACGATCCTGAAGGAAGAAGGAGCCCAGGAGGTGGGCGGTATTATGCATTGCTTCAGCGGAAGTGCTGAAACAGCATTGGAGTGCATTAAATTAAATTTCCTTATTTCCCTTGGCGGCCCGGTTACCTTCAAAAATGCTAAAAAACCAAAAGAGGTTGCAAAAGAGGTTCCAATCGATAAGCTTTTGATTGAAACAGACTGTCCATATTTAGCTCCGCACCCCTATAGAGGCAAGAGAAATGAACCTGCATATGTCCGTCTTGTAGCGGAACAAATCGCCGAACTGAAGGAAATTTCAGTAGAAGAGGTTGAAAGAATGACAACGGAAAATGCAAAAAAATTATTCGACATAAACTGATACGTTTTGCTGTCGATTTTGGTGATTACTTGTCCAAATTTTACTAATTTCTTTAAAGTTCTACACGTCTCCTTACCCTCGAGAGAATAGCATGTCGATAACTCACGCTTTACTTTTTCAATAGGTCTTCAGCATAATAGGAACTAACCTTGAGGAAGTAGTGGGGTTGACAGCAGGTAAGAATGTTTATATAATCACTCGAAGAGAAAAGGAGGCGTTTTTCATCGGGATTCTGGACATGAAAAACCTGTTTTCCAAGCTTAACACCAAGAACTGGTCTATTATTATTGCGAGTTTCATAGTTTTGCTGTTTTCAGCAGGATTTGTTACATATGAAACCACGAAGAAATCAGTGACTCTCTCCCTTGAGGGGAAAGAAAAAGTCATGAAAACACATGCAGCTACCGTTCAAGAATTACTTGAAGAAGCAGATATATCATTGCAATCTAAAGACTATTTGTTGCCCGCAAAGGATACAGGGATAACGGACAATTTAAAAGTTGTTTGGAAATCGGCAAAACAGGTGAAACTTTTAACAGTTAACGAAGAAAAGACATTTTGGACGACAGCCATTACGGTTGATGAGTTCCTAGCAGAGCAAAATATCGAAATTAATGAGTTTGATCATGTGAAGCCTAAATCAGACGCAGCACTGAAAACAGGCATGAATGTTGTAGTCAATAAAGCATTCCCACTCACATTTAACGATGGTGGAGTCGTGAAGGAAGTATGGTCCACTTCGACTACGGTCGCTGACTTTTTAAAACAACAGGGAATAACACTAACTGAATTAGACCGAGTAGAACCAGGTCTAGAGAATACTGTTTCAGAAAATGGCATCGTGAATGTCATTAGAGTAGAAAAAGTCACCGATGTAGTGGAAGAACCATTAAGCTTTGCTGTAGTCACTCAGAAGGATGAAAATTTAGATAAAGGGTCAGAAAAGGTCCTGACACCTGGTCAGGAAGGACTCGTTTCAAGAGAGTATGAAGTAACGAAAGAAAACGGTCAAGAGGTGTCTCGTGTTGTGTTAAACGAGACTGTGCTTAAAGATAAAGTGGATCAAGTTGTGGCTGTAGGTGCAAAGGAAATCACGGCACTTGCTTCACGCGGCTCAGAGAGCGGCAGAGAGATGTACGTGACGGCAACTGCCTATACGGCAAGCTGCAGCGGCTGTTCCGGTATTACAGCTACTGGAGTTAATCTGCATGCAAATCCAGGTGCAAAGGTTATTGCGGTTGATCCAAGAGTTATTCCGCTTGGTTCAAAGGTTTATGTTGAAGGCTATGGCTATGCAGTTGCGGCTGACACTGGCGGAGCCATAAAAGGAAATAAAATTGACGTGTTCATTTCCTCTAAGCAGGCTGCTTACCAATGGGGAAGAAAGACAGTGAAAATAAAGGTGCTTGATTAACCAGTCTTGCAGGGGATTTCTTCCCCTGCTTTTTTTCTTTTTTGTGATACTTGAGCTATAATAAAGACTGTGTTTATTCCATTTCAGGATTCTTTATATATATAGACGTATAAGTTACAAAAATGTTTCATTTTTTTTGCATTTTTATTTTATTTTTTTGGAGGCACAATGAAAATTAAAGAGATTATCGTTGTTGAGGGTAAGGATGATACGACTGCGGTGCAGCAGGCGGTGAATGCCGATACGATTGAGACGAATGGATCTGCCATAAATGATGAGACCATTGAGAAAATAAAGCTGGCTCAGAAAACGAGAGGCGTAATTGTTTTAACAGATCCCGATTTTCCAGGGCAAAAAATCCGCAATATCATCGCGGAGCGGGTTCCAGGCTGTAAGCATGCCTTTATTCCAAAGGATATGGCGATACATAAGCGTGGTAAAGGTGTAGGGGTTGAACATGCTTCAGCTGAAACCATCAGAAGGGCTTTAGAGGATGCTCAGCTCATGCAGGAGGAAGCAAAAGAGGAAATAACGCACGAGGATTTAATAACAGCTGGCTTAATTGGCGGGGACGGCGCAAAGGTGAGAAGGGAAAAGCTCGGTCGACTGCTTAAAATCGGTTATACAAATGGAAAACAACTTCATAAACGGCTAATGGTCTTTGAGATAAGCAAGCAGAAATTCATTGAAGCCGTCGAGGTTATCCGCAAGGAGGAACAAAATGCATAGAGACGTTGCAACACCCGGCAGAACGAAGGAAATCCTAGATAAATACGGATTTTCCTTTAAGAAAAGTCTGGGGCAGAACTTTTTAATTGATACGAATATTTTAAGAAATATTGTTGATCATGCTGGTTTAACGGAAAATTCCGCAGCGATTGAAGTAGGGCCTGGAATAGGTGCTTTAACCGAGCAGCTTGCGAAAAAATGCAAAAAGGTTGTTGCGTTTGAAATTGATCAGCGACTGCTCCCTATTTTAGAGGAGACCTTAGAACCCTACAATAATACAACCATTATCCATCAGGATGTTCTGAAGGCCAATGTTCAGGAGGTTATGGAGCGGGAATTCGCCGGAATTGATGATGTTATGGTTGTAGCGAACCTGCCATATTATGTAACGACACCGATTATTATGAAGCTGCTAGAGGAACGGCTCCCGATTCGCGGTATTGTCGTCATGCTCCAAAAGGAGGTAGCTGATCGGATTTCTGCAAAACCGGGGACAAAGGACTATGGGTCCCTATCAATAGCCATACAGTACTATACAGAGGCCGAAACAGTCATGATTGTACCGAAGACTGTATTTATTCCGCAGCCGAATGTAGATTCTGCCGTTATTCGATTAACGAAACGAAAAGAGCCTCTATTTCCTGTTATCAGTGAGGATTTCTTTTTCACGGTTACAAGAGGAAGCTTTGCCCAGCGAAGAAAGACGATTTTAAATAATCTAATGAGTCAGCTTCCAGATGGAAAATTAAAAAAGGAAATGATTCTGTCTGCATTAGAGGAGGCTGGGGTTGAGCCTGGGAGAAGGGGCGAATCCCTATCGATTGAAGAATTTGCCCGCCTAAGTGATTGTCTGTATCCTCATTTCAACTAAAGCACCCTATTGGGGGTGTTTTTTTGTTGTGGAACCCTCCTACCTATCAGCTTTTCTTTTTTATTGAATCACAGATATCAGGATAACTGCATATTTTATGTCAGAAGTGCATTTCGAAAAACAGTGCAAACGCTGTTTATCTGTATGCTGGCAAATGGAGTGATGCCAATGAGTATTAATAAAATGGACATTGTTGGCAGGAAATCATATCATTGTGATATTTTATTTCGCGTCATTGATATTAAAGGAGACGGCTATAATAAGGTTGCCATTCTCTATGGCCAAGATTATCGTTTAATTGCTGACGCTCCTTTTGAGGATTTAGTGGTGGTTAATCAATCTGAACGGACGAAAAAGTCGATTCAGTTTCGCTCACTGGAGGAGCAATCCTTCGAGCTATTTCGTCAAGATATTGATCTTTTAAAAGAAAAGCATGAATATGAGACAACAGGAGGCTATGCAAAGACCCTAAATTATTTCCAAATTCCCGGAAGGGTCCTTCATTTAGATGGAGATCCTATTTATTTAAAAAAGTGTCTAACTCTTTATGAAAAAATCGGTATCCCGGTAAATGGTATTCATTGTAATGAAAAGGAAATGTCCGCTAAGGTAGGTCAATTAATCGACCACTATCGTCCAGACATTTTAGTTATTACAGGACATGACGCCTATTCGAAAGCAAAGGGCGATCCTGGAAATATAAATTCTTATCGACATTCTAAGGATTTTGTTCAAACGGTTCGGGAAGCTCGTAAAAAAATCCCCTCATTAGACCAGCTCGTCATTTTTGCAGGTGCATGTCAGTCACATTTTGAGTCATTAATTCATGCAGGTGCAAACTTTGCCAGTTCCCCCTCAAGAGTGAATATTCATGCCCTTGACCCGGTTTATATTGTTGCAAAAATTAGCTTTACCCCATTTATGGAAAGAATCAATGTCTGGGATGTACTGCGGAATACATTAACAGGTGAAAAGGGGCTTGGCGGTATTGAAACAAGAGGGATTTTAAGGACTGGAATGCCGTTTAACGGGAGTGTCGATCAAGTCGAATAAGCCGTTCTTAGCTAGAAAACGGCTTATTCATTTTTTGGATTCATACATTAGTTTTGTTCCAACTCAATAGATTCTTGCGGAGAATAGGCAGAAAGTGAAGTGTCTACGATAATAAACAGGCAGATATAATTGAATTTACAATAACATAAAAGCTTGAACTATATATGCACCCTTAGCCAAGCGAAAACGAGATAACCTTATAATATAACCAGAAAAACAGCTAGAAATGCATTTTCAGGCCGATACATAATTGGTTCTAAATGGGGAACGATACTATTGTAGAAAAAAAAGTAATTTGTCTAACAATAGTTATTGACATTTATTTTTAAAGACTGTTATAATTTATATTTTTGGTTGACTTTTTATCTGCTTTGTTGTATAATTTTCCATAGTGAGGTGGACCGAAATGGCAAAAACTTTAACGGATATAAAAAAGGCTCTTGATTCAAATCTAGGAAAAAGACTTTTGCTCAAGGCAAACGGTGGAAGACGGAAAACAATTGAGCGTTCGGGAGTTTTAGCGGAAACATATCCTTCTGTGTTTGTTATTGAACTTGATCAGGAAGAGAATGCTTTTGAACGTGTTTCATATAGTTATGCGGATGTACTAACAGAAACGGTACAAATTACGTTTTATGAAGATACATCAGGACACGCCGCTTTAAGTTAATCTAGTAAAGTGATGGCAGTGTTATATTTCGGTAAGCGTAAGATGAGCCGATGAGAAGGCTTTATTTTTTTTCTTCTCATCGGCTCATCTTATTTTTGCCTTCTTTCAAAAAAAGGCATTTATAATTGCCATAGTGCGGCTTATACTACAAATGCCGGGATGATGAAAGGAGCTGTTAAGGTTGGGCAGAAGAAGAGGAATTATGTCAGAGGGATTAAAAGAGGAGCTTGCGAAAGAGCTTGGCTTCTATGATGTCGTTCAAAAGGAAGGCTGGGGAGGCATTAAAGCCCGTGATGCAGGCAATATGGTCAAAAGAGCTATTGAAATAGCCGAACAGAATCTTTTAAACAATCGACGTTAACTCTTTTCAATGCCATAGGTTACAGTAATTCAGTAACGGACATTTTAACTAAAATGGATTCATCGCGGTTAGCTGGAGTAGAAAGGTACTCCAGCTTTTTCACCTTTATATCACAGAAACTTCACTATTATGAAAAGAATATATGGATGTAATTTCTTACATTCCTTATTTTATGGTAAAATAGGACAAAAACTGAAGACGTCGAATTTTGTCTGTATAAAATTCGTCTAACCATAGCTGACTAACTAGCATAAGGCAGGAATTTTTGCCTGTCTACATATAGCAGCTGATGGTAGCTTTCTACATAAAGGTTGGTGGAGTTTTTGAAGCTTTTAGTAAAGGCGCCGGCAAAAATTAATTTGTCATTAGATGTTTTACATAAGCGTTCCGATGGCTATCATGAGGTTGAAATGATTATGACCACGATTGATTTAGCGGACCGTTTGGAATTATCGCTATTAGAGCGTGATGAAATCAGTATCATTTCACACAATCGATTTGTTCCAGATGACCAAAGAAACTTAGCCTATCAGGCAGCCCGCTTGTTGAAGGAACGCTTTTCTATTCGAAAAGGAGTAGCGATTGCAATTGAAAAGACCATTCCGGTTGCAGCTGGCTTAGCAGGCGGCAGCAGTGATGCAGCAGCGGCTCTAAGAGGCCTAAATAAGCTCTGGGACTTAGGTCTGACGATGAAGGAGCTGGCAGAGCTGGGAGCGGAAATTGGTTCAGATGTATCCTTTTGCGTGTACGGAGGAACAGCATTAGCACGAGGAAGAGGAGAAGTGATTACGCCTTTACCATCACCGCCTACCTGTTGGGTTGTTTTGGCTAAGCCCTTTATCGGAGTCTCAACAGCAGATGTATATCGCCGCTTAGAACTGCCTAAAATTACCCATCCCGATACAAAGGCTATGATTCAGGCAATTGAAGCAAATGATTTTTCAGGTGTCTGTGCAAACCTAGGGAATGTACTTGAGGATGTAACCTTAAAGCTTCACCCAGAGGTAGCCTTAATAAAGGACCAAATGAAGCGGTTTGGTGCTGATGCCGTATTAATGAGCGGAAGCGGTCCGACTGTTTTTGGACTGGTTCAGCATGATTCAAGAATGCAGCGGGTATATAACGGGTTAAGAGGATTTTGTGATCAGGTTTTTGCTGTTCGAATGCTTGGGGAACAACATACCCTTGATTAAATCCGTATATTAGTGTTATATTAACATTAAATTATTCGGATTTTTTAAGGGGGTATTCGGGATGAAGTTTCGTCGAAGTGAGCGACTAATTGATATGACGGATTATTTATTAACTCATCCTCGCCAGTTAGTTCCTCTTACTGTTTTTGCAGAACGTTACAGCTCGGCAAAATCCTCCATTAGTGAGGATTTAGCCATTATTAAAGAGGTGTTCGAAGAAAGAGGAATTGGAACTTTGCAAACGGTTGCAGGCGCAGCTGGAGGAGTCAAGTTTCAAGTTCAAGTTAATCAGGAGGAAGCACAGCAATTTATCAGGGAGCTGTGTGATCTTATGACGGACCCAGGCCGGCTTCTTCCAGGCGGTTATTTGTTTATGACAGACATATTGGGAAATCCCGCTGTTGTACAAAAGGTAGGGAGAATGATTGCCTCAGCCTATGTGAATACAACGATTGATGTTGTCATGACCGTTGCCACAAAAGGGATTCCGCTCGCCTATGCAGTGGCGAATTATTTAAATGTACCAGTAGTGATTGTCAGAAGAGATAGTATCGTAACGGAAGGCCCGACAGTCAGCATTAACTATGTCTCTGGTTCATCGAAGCGAATTCAGACAATGGTTCTTTCGAAGCGAAGTCTTGCGGAAGGATCAAATGTATTGATCATTGATGATTTTATGAAGGCTGGCGGTACAGTGAATGGAATGATTTCCATGCTGGAAGAATTTCGCGCCAATGTCGCTGGAATTGCTGTGCTAGTTGAAGCAGAGCAAGCAGACGAACGTTTAGTTGATAATTATCTTTCGCTCATTAAGCTGTCTGAGGTGGATTTAAAGCAAAGGCAAATTAAGGTAATTGAAGGAAATTATTTTCGAAATAAAGACTAGATTAGAACCAATTTAGGAGGATGACAAATGAAGGTAATAAGCACAAATGAAGCACCAGCAGCAATTGGACCCTATTCACAGGGGATTATGGTTAATAATGTTTTTTACAGCTCAGGACAAATTCCATTAACCGCTGCCGGTGAAATGATTACTGGTGATGTTAAGGAACAAACACATCAAGTATTCAAAAACCTGCAGGCAGTCTTGAAAGAGGCGGGAGCTTCGCTAGAAACAGTTGTAAAAACAACCGTTTTTATTAAGGATATGAATGACTTTGGTTCTGTAAACGAGGTATATGGTGAATATTTCAACACCCACAAGCCGGCACGTTCTTGTGTGGAGGTTGCGCGTTTACCGAAGGATGCATTAGTAGAAATCGAAGTGATAGCGCTCGTCAAATAAGACGGGCGTTTTTTCTTGTAATGTTAACTTCATCACAGCAAAAGATGGAATTTTTATGATAAGTTGAAATATTTTCCTCTTTTTTTCAAAAAAATAATTAACTTAGCAGGAATTAAGAAAATTCTGTTGAATCTATATCTTAGTTAATTTATCTTTGTGCAAAGGTGGTGAACAAAATGGAAGTAACTGACGTAAGATTACGCCGTGTTAATACGGATGGACGCATGAGAGCGATCGCATCTATTACGTTGGATAACGAGTTTGTTGTTCATGATATCCGCGTCATTGATGGAAACAATGGATTATTTGTAGCCATGCCAAGTAAACGTACACCAGATGGAGAATTTCGCGATATCGCCCACCCAATCAACTCGGGAACACGTGGTAAGATACAGGAAGCTGTTTTAGCTGAGTATCATCGCTTAGGCGAAGTGGAAGTAGAATTTGAAGAAGCTGGAGCTTCATAGAAAGTAAGAATAATTAAACATCTAGAGCCTTCTTCATAATAAGAGGCTCTTTTTTTTGTTCCCTTCAAAATGGTCCTTTTATCACCGCTCTCCTGATACATTTTAATTAGTCCTATTTCTCTCCCTCAAGCAGCAATTCTTCCTTTTGTTCATAAAAAGAAACGATCTAATATTTCTTACCTTGAAATGATGCGATATTTAAGATATATTTTTAAATGGATAAAAAGGTAATTGGAGGCCTGTTCATGCTTACTCGTTATGCAATCATATTAGCCGCAGGTCAAGGGACTAGAATGAAATCGAAGCTATATAAGGTTCTTCACCCTGTTTGCGGCAAACCTATGGTTCAACATGTCGTTGATCAAATATCGAAGCTTCATATAGATAAAACTGTTACGATTATTGGCCATGGAGCGGAGATGGTAAAGGCACAGCTCGGGAATCAAAGCGATTATGTTCTGCAGGAGGAACAGCTTGGAACCGGGCATGCTGTTATGCAGGCAAAGGAATTACTAAGCGGGAAACAAGGAATTACTCTTGTTGTATGTGGTGACACTCCTCTAATTAAAGCTGAAACAATGGAAGCTCTATTTAAGCATCATGAGGAAAAAGGAGCGAAGGTCACAGTATTAACGGCTCAAGCAAATGATCCAACCGGCTATGGCCGAATTGTGAGAAATGAAGCAGGTCTAGTTGAAAAAATTGTCGAGCATAAAGATGCCTCTGATGAGGAGCGATTAATTGCCGAGATTAACACAGGCACGTATTGCTTTGATAATCAGTCACTGTTCGAGGCTTTAAATGAAGTCACAAATGATAATGTTCAAGGTGAATATTATTTACCAGATGTGATAGAAATTCTTAAAGGCAAAGGTGAAGTGGTGACTGCCTTCAAAACAGCAGATTTTGCTGAAACTCTTGGCGTTAATGATCGCGTTGCCCTTGCAGAAGCAGAACAAATCATGAAACAACGAATCAATCGTCAGCATATGAGAAATGGTGTCACGATAATCGACCCATTAAACACTTACATTGGAGCAGATGTTGAAATCGGTTCTGACACGGTGATTTTACCGGGTACCATGATTAGCGGTAAAACAATTATTGGCTCTAATAGTGTAATCGGTCCAAATAGTGAAATAAAGGACTGTCAAATTGGTGAAGCTACAGTCATCAGACAATCTGTTGCACATGACAGCCAAATTGGCTCTCATGTCAATATTGGTCCTTTTGCCCATATTCGACCTGATTCAGCTATCAATGATGACGTGAAGATAGGGAATTTTGTGGAAATCAAAAAGGCGGTATTTGGAAAAGGCAGCAAGGCTTCACACTTAAGCTATATTGGTGATGCAGAGGTAGGAAGAGATGTTAATATTGGCTGCGGATCCATAACAGTTAATTATGATGGAAAAAATAAATATTTGACAAAGATAGAGGATGGCGTATTTATTGGCTGTAACTCAAACCTTGTCGCCCCTGTATCGGTTGGGAAGGGTGCTTATGTAGCAGCAGGCTCAACCATTACAAAAGATGTACCTAGCGAAGCACTTGCAGTAGCCCGCTCGCGTCAAGTCAATAAAGAGAATTATGTGCAAAAGCTTAATGTAAATAAATAACCATTGGAGGTTGCCATGTCTAATCAGTATTTGGACCCTAATTTAAAAGTATTTTCTTTAAACTCAAATCGGGAGCTTGCTAGTCAAATTGCAGAGGTAATTGGCGTTGAACTTGGAAAATGTTCGGTTTCCCGATTCAGTGACGGAGAGATCCAGATCAACATTGAAGAGAGTATTCGCGGCTGTGATGTGTTTGTGATTCAATCAACAAACACGCCAATTAATGAGCACTTAATGGAGCTATTAATCATGATTGATGCTTTAAAGCGAGCATCAGCTAAAACGATTAATGTTGTGATGCCATATTATGGATATGCCCGTCAGGATCGTAAAGCACGTGCACGTGAGCCCATTACGGCTAAATTAGTAGCAAACCTGATTGAAACTGCAGGTGCAACACGTGTCATCACTTTAGACCTTCATGCACCGCAAATTCAAGGATTTTTTGATATTCCAATTGATCACTTAATGGGTGTACCGATTTTAGCTGAGCATTTCCAAAATCGTGAATACAACGGTGACGTTGTTGTTGTATCTCCAGACCACGGCGGCGTGGTACGGGCTAGAAAATTAGCTGACCGTCTAAAAGCGCCGATTGCTATTATCGATAAACGTCGTCCAAGACCGAATGTGGCAGAGGTTATGAACATTGTCGGTAATGTTGAAGGCAAGGTTTGTATCTTAATTGATGATATTATTGATACAGCTGGTACGATTACGCTAGCAGCTAACGCCTTAGTGGAAAGCGGCGCTACAGAAGTATATGCCTGCTGTACGCATCCGGTACTATCTGGTCCAGCAATTGAAAGAATTGAGAATTCAAAGATTAAAGAGCTTGTTGTGACAAATTCTATTTCTCTTCCAGAAGAAAAAAGAATTAGCAAAATCCAAAACCTTTCTGTTGCGTCCTTACTAGCAGAAGCAATCATTCGTGTTCATGAAGAACAATCTGTAAGTATTTTATTTGACTAATAACTAGCTATAAGGCTTGCTATTCGGCAAGCCTTATATGTAATTTTCGGCAGATGCAGCAGGTTTTGCTTGAATGTTTTGTTTTGAAAATTTAAACTATTTAGTAATAGGTAAAATCAATAGCCTATTTCTTTTCTATTTTCATGTTTAGACCTTCCTGTTTTAGGGAATTTTTATTAAAGAACTAAAAGATCTAAAACATTGGAAGGGGACAATCAATATGAGTTCAGTTTTACAAGCAAAGGAACGAAAGGTTCTTCGTCATTCCGTTTTAAAAAGCATTCGGAAGGAAGGGAATATTCCGGGTGTGATTTATGGGTCGAAAACGGAGAATAAGTCTATCTATTTAAGTGAAAAGGATCTCATTAAGACAATCAGGGATGTAGGAAGAAACGGAATTATTTCTTTAGATGTTGACGGGAACAAACAAAATGTTATATTGACAGATTATCAGGCAGACCCGTTAAAAAACGTTTTGGTTCATGTTGATTTTCGTGCTGTTGATATGGCAACAGAGTTGAATGCGAATGTAAGAGTGACATTAATAGGCGATGCTGCTGGTGTAAAGGAAGGCGGTGTCATGCAGCAATCCTTACATGAGGTTTCCGTGACAGCCACTCCAACCAATATTCCACAGTCTATTGATGTCGATGTAACCAATTTACAGGTTGAAGAAAAGGTGACCATCGCGGATATAAAGGGAGCTTATGCTTCGATTACCTTTAATCATGAAGAGGACGAGGTAATTTGTTCTATTCTTGCTCCGCGTCAGGAAGAGGTTATTGATACAGGTGAAAAGCAGAGTGATGCGCCGCATGATAATTTGGAGGAAACTCCAGCAAATAGCGCTGAAGAATAAAGGAGAACTATTGGACAATATCTTTGTCTATTGAAATATTCAGAGGTTGTTGGAATTGAAGGGGGGCTTCTTTATGGAGGCTGACTGCCCCTTTGGACAGCCTCTCTATACTCTCCTAAAGATTACACCACGCTTTTATTCATCTGTATCTTCCTTCATATCCTATAATCATCACTTTTTTTAAGTAACTCTACTATAATAAATAAGGTTTGCTGTAATTATTTTGTGCAGAGGGTGGGAAATATGAAGCTGATTGTCGGTTTAGGCAACCCGGGGAAACAGTATGACAAAACGAGGCATAATATTGGCTTTGAGGTAATGGATGCCTTAGCAGAGAGCCTGCATATTTCTCTTGACCAGGCTAAGTTTAAGGGGATATACGGTAAGGCCATGATAGATGGTGAGAAGGTCTTCTTATTAAAACCCTTAACCTACATGAATCTATCAGGTGAATCAATCGGTGCGATGATGGACTATTTTCAAATCGATATAGATGACCTTCTTGTGATATACGATGACATGGACCTGCCAGTTGGCAAAATACGTCTTCGTCAAAAGGGAAGTGCCGGCGGCCATAATGGGATTAAGTCAACTATTGCTCATCTCGGAACACAGGAATTTAATCGAATCCGGGTAGGGATTAACCGCCCATCCAATGGAATGTCCATTACTGATTATGTTCTTGGTCGTTTTACAAAGGAGGAGCAAGAGCAGGTTCAGGAGGCAGTAGAGCAAAGTGTTGCTGCCTGTCGGGAATGGATTAAGAAGCCTTTTTTACAAGTGATGAATACGTATAATTAATCGAATGATTTCTGCAATATTTGGCAATAATAACGACTAGGATAAATAAGTAATAGAACGTTATTAGGAGGTAAGGAATGGCTATTCATTACCATTGTCGACATTGTGGAGTCAAGCTTGGGTCTCTTGATCAAGTGGCTGTTGATTCACAGCGGCTCGGTTTACATACACTATCTGACGAGGAAAGACAGGATATGGTAACCTATAATTCAAAAGGTGATATCCAAATCAAATCCATTTGTGAAGATTGTCAAGAATCACTTGAAAAAAACCCCGAATATTATCAAAATGACTTCTTAATCCATTAAAAGCTTTGGAACATACTCCAAAGCATTTTTCTATTTACTTAAATCACAAAAAAATAGCTTTGAAATAAAAATATAGTATCAATAAAAGATCTAATCAGGCCAAACGAAAAATTCGGAGGGTGTGAACGGGATCAAAATTGGAGGGAGGGGCTGCGATGTTAGGACTAAAGAGGCTTTTTAATCAACAGGAGGATATAGGAAACGTCATTGAAGGTATCGATGCGGGCCTCCATGAGCAGCTGGTTGCAGGGCTGTCTGGTTCAGCTAGAACGTTGTTTATTGCTTCTGTTTATGAAAAGACGAAAAGGCAAATCCTTATTGCCACTCATAATTTATTACAGGCCCAAAAGCTGTTTGATGATCTTGTTTCGGTGGTTGGTGAAGAGGAGGTATTTTTATATCCTGCAAACGAACTCATTGGAGCAGAGATTAGTGTCGCCAGCCCGGAATTACGCGCACAACGGATAGAGGTCCTAAATCAATTAAGTAATAAGAAGAAGAGTATTGTTATTGTTCCAATCGCCGGGCTGCGGAAGCTTGTCCCGCCACCTGGCATATGGAAGCAGTATCAATTAAATGTTCGAGTCGGTGACGAAATCAATATTGATGAACAGCTTATTCAGTTTGTTGAAATGGGCTATGTACGAACGGATATGATTGCGGCTCCGGGTGAATTTAGCGTAAGAGGCGGAATTATTGATATTTTTCCATTAACAGAAGCGAACCCAATCCGGTTCGAGCTATTTGATACCGAAGTTGATTCCATCCGTACTTTTTCCTTAGAGGATCAACGCTCGATTGATAAACTGGCGGAGGTAACGATTGGACCTGCAACAGAAATTCCACTGCAGGATACACAATATGCCAATTTAGTCGAAAAGCTTGAGAATGGCTTAAAGGACAGTATAAAAAAGGTTAAAGATGAAAAGGTCAAGACGCAGCTTGTCCAGAATATTGGCTACGAGCTTGAAAGACTGAGAAATAAACAAAAGCCTGAACAGCTTTTTAAATATTCTTCGCTTGTCTATGACTATGCTAGTAGTCTAGTAGACTATTGCGATCCTAATGCTATTTTCTTTATCGATGAAATCAGTAGAGTTCAGGAAATGAATGAGTCGCTGGAAAAGGAAGAGGCAGAATGGTATACAGGTCTCCTAAGTGAGGGAAATATCATTCATGGTATTAAAATGTCTCATCAATTAGCAGAATTAACGTCTCGATCTAGGCACTCGATTGTCTATTTATCCCTTTTTCTACGCCATGTGCCAAATACAAACCCACAAAACATTATGAATATGACCTGTAAGCAGATGCAAAACTTTCATGGGCAAATGAATGTATTAAAGGGCGAAGCTGAGCGCTGGGTGAAAAATCATTACTCAGTCGTTTTTTTGGGCTCAGATGAAGAGCGGGTTAACAGGCTTGAAAGAATCCTGTCAGATTATGAGATTGATGCAGTCGTTTCCAATCCGGATGATCGATTTCAAAGTGGTAAGATTCAGATTGTACGGGGGGATCTTCTCACAGGCTTTGAGCTGCCCCTGCAAAAGGTAGCCGTTGTAACTGAGGAAGAGCTCTTTACAAAACGGGCAAAGCGAACAGCGCGCCGCCAAAAGCTTTCTAACGCAGAAAGAATTAAAAGCTACTCTGAATTAAAGGTAGGCGATCATGTTGTCCATGTTAATCATGGAATTGGAAAATACTTAGGTATAGAGACCCTTGTGATTAATGGCGTTCATAAAGACTATTTGCATATCCGTTATCAAGGCAGTGATAAGCTCTATGTGCCTGTTGACCAAATCAACCTGGTGCAAAAGTATGTTGGCTCAGAGGGAAAAGAGCCGAAGATCTATAAATTAGGCGGCAGTGACTGGAAAAAGGTGAAGAAAAAGGTTCAATCCTCTGTTGAAGATATTGCCGAGGATTTAATCAAGCTCTATGCAGAGCGTGAAGCCGCTGTTGGCTATGCTTTTAGTCCTGATGGTGATTTACAGCGTGAATTTGAATCATCCTTCCCATATCAGGAGACAGAGGACCAACTTCGTTCGATTCTGGAAATTAAAAAGGATATGGAAAAGGAACGGCCGATGGACCGTCTTCTTTGCGGTGACGTTGGCTATGGGAAAACAGAAGTAGCGATTCGTGCTGCCTTTAAGGCAGTTGCAGATGGCAAACAGGTGGCTATTCTTGTACCAACCACGATTTTAGCCCAGCAGCATTATCAAACCATGCTGGAAAGGTTTCAGGATTATCCTGTGAAAATTGGTCTTCTGAGCCGCTTTAGGACTAGAAAGCAGCAAACGGAAACGATTAAAGGGCTAAAAAATGGAACCGTTGATGTCGTAGTAGGAACCCATCGACTATTATCGAAGGAAGTCCAATACCATGATTTAGGCTTGCTAATTATTGATGAAGAACAGCGTTTTGGTGTCAGCCATAAAGAAAAGATAAAAAAGCTGAAGACGAATGTAGATGTTCTGACGTTAACCGCAACACCAATTCCAAGAACCCTTCATATGTCGATGCTTGGTGTTAGGGATTTGTCGGTTATTGAGACACCGCCGGAAAATCGCTTTCCAGTCCAAACCTATGTAATGGAATACAATGGTGCCTTGGTTAGAGAAGCAATTGAGCGTGAGCTTGCAAGGGATGGACAGGTGTATTTTCTATATAATCGAGTCGAAGATATCGAGAGGAAGGCAGAGGAAATTTCTATGCTTGTGCCGGATGCTAAGGTAACCTATGCTCATGGCCAAATGAGTGAGAACGAGCTGGAATCTGTCATGCTCAGCTTTTTAGAGGGCGAAAGCGACGTACTTGTTAGCACGACCATTATTGAAACAGGGGTAGATATTCCGAATGTGAATACGTTGATTGTCAATGATGCCGATAAAATGGGACTTTCTCAGCTTTATCAGCTCAGGGGACGAGTAGGCCGTTCAAACCGGGTAGCCTATGCATATTTCACGTATCGGAAGGATAAGGTTCTTACGGAAGTGGCGGAACGTCGTCTGCAGGCAATTAAGGAATTTACAGAGCTTGGTTCAGGCTTTAAAATTGCGATGCGTGATTTATCCATCCGTGGAGCAGGTAATCTTTTAGGTGCCCAGCAGCATGGCTTTATTGACTCAGTAGGTTTTGACCTCTACTCGCAAATGCTAAAAGAAGCAATCGAAGAAAGAAGAGGCAATACGGAGGAAGTGAAGCGTCAGACAGTTGAAATTGATTTGGATATTGACGCCTATATTCCGGATTCCTATATTGCAGATGGCCAGCAAAAAATTGAAATGTATAAACGCTTCCGCGGCATCAGCGACCTTGATGATGTGAAAGAGCTTCAGGATGAGATGATTGACCGCTTTGGAGAATATCCGGTTGAAGTATCCTATCTATTTTTAATTGCAGAAATTAAAGTTTTTGCTCTATTAGTAGGTGTAGAATCCATTAAACAAGTCAAAGATGAAGTTACAATCCTTTTATCGGAGGAGAAGAGTAGTTCTATTGACGGCCATAAGGTCTTTCAGCTCACCAATCAATACGGCAGAATGGTTGGCCTCGGGATGGAAGGCAATAAGTTAAAAATGGTCCTTCATGTCAAGAAAACAGCCTTAGAAATGTGGTTAAATGCGATCTTTGAAATCCTGCAGGGAATGCATGAAATAAAAGAGGATAATGCACCATCTGTGTTATAAATAGACGAAAGCCAACATTCATCTGATTTTTCAACTTAGTATGGAATGTTTTACCATGTCAAGAAAAAGTCATTGTAAGTGTATAGAACTTTCCAGATGAAAGATACTAAGTTCAAATATGGCGAAGGTTACATATTGAGGAATATGAATCATTGCCACATGCAAAAAATCATCAGATGAAAGAGAGGCAACGTTGGATGAAAGCAACTGGTATTGTTCGTCGAATCGATGATTTAGGTCGTGTAGTTATTCCGAAGGAAATTCGCAGAACATTACGTATTCGTGAAGGTGACCCATTGGAAATCTTTGTGGATCGTGATGGAGAAGTGATTTTGAAGAAATATTCCCCGATTAGTGAATTAGGTGACTTTGCAAAAGAGTATGCTGAAGCTTTATACGATAGTTTAGGAAATCCTGTTCTTATTTGTGATAGAGATAGTTTTATTGCAACAGCCGGTGGTTCTAAGAAGGACTACTTAAATAAAAATATAAGCAATCTTGTCGAAAAAACGATGGAGGAGCGTACCTCAGTCCTCATGAATCAGGCTGGTGAAACCACGCTTGTAGATGGTAACAACGAGGAAATTTCCTCCTATACAATTGGACCTATTATCGCCAATGGCGACCCGATTGGGGCTGTTATTATCTTCTCAAAGGAAGGGTCGCTTGGTGAAGTGGAGCAAAAGGCTGTTGAAACAGCAGCCGGGTTTTTGGCTAGACAAATGGAATCATAACATGAACATAAGTGTTTTACAAAAGAGGCAGCCGTATAGCTGCTTCTTTTTTATGGTATCAATGTGAGCGCTCCTTAAAGGGAAATTATGCTATAATTACTGTCGAATTCAACTTCATTCTGTAAATGAAGTTGAGCCTCCGGCGGATGCCACGGATTTTTTGAAGGAAGTTTATCGGACATGCTAGAAAATAGTCCGGGCTCAAATTCTCCAAGGCGAATTTGATTTTGGAAGGAGACGGGCCATGCAGCCCAAGGACCAAGGAAAATATCTATTTAGAGGAACACTTATTTTAACTGTTGGTGCACTTTTTACAAAAATACTAAGTGCCTTCTATCGAATTCCCTTTCAAAATATTGTCGGGGATGTTGGGTTTTATATTTACCAGCAGGTTTATCCCTTTTATGGAATAGCGGTTGTCTTGTCGACATATGGATTCCCGGTAGTCATATCCAAATTATATGCCGAAGAAATCATGAAGAAGGAACAAGGTAACCTCAGGCAGCTATTCTTTGTCTCGTTGTCATTTTTATGCGGGTTTGGATTCCTTTGTTTTGTGATCCTCTTTTCAGGGGCGAATTGGCTAGCGAACTATATGAAGGATCCTCAGCTTGCCCGGTTATTGCAATTAAATGCGGTTGTTTTTTTAATCATGCCGGCTATCTCTTTGTTTAGAGGCTTCTTTCAAGGCTCTGGCTATATGCTCCCTACTGCTGTTTCGCAGGTGGGCGAGCAATTGATTAGAGTGATGACGATATTGGTCTCTGCTGTTTACCTTGTTCATTTTCAGTATTCGCTTTATACCGTCGGTAGTGGAGCGGTGATAGGCTCCATTACAGGCGGTTTAACTGCAGCGCTTATTTTAATATTATTTTGGCTTCGGATAAGGAATCGAGAAGGATTACATAAGTCGGGCATATTTCAGCAAAGCGGTAGAATAATTAAAGCTTTTATTCTATACGCTCTTCCTATTTGTATAAGCAGTATGCTGCTCATTCTGCTTCAATTGGCCGATTCATTAAATTTGTACTCCCTTTTGGTTGAGGCAGGTACAGGAAGTCAGCAGGCAAAGGAATTAAAGGGTGTGTATGACCGCGGACAGCCTCTTATCCAGCTTGGGACGGTTGTGGCAACATCGATGAGCTTATCGTTAGTTCCGCTTATTACGAAGGAAAGGCTGCTAAACAATGCCCAAGTCCTAAAGGAGAAGATAGAGTTGGCCCTTAAATCAAGTATATTGATCGGGGTAGGGGCAACAATGGGGTTATGGGGCATTATAAAGCCGACAAATAGGATGCTATTTGAGAATTCAGAGGGTTCAGATGTACTGGCTGTCCTTGGAACTTTGATCCTGCTGGGCTCTATTATTATGACTATTACAGCCATACTCCAGGGATTAGGTCATACCATATTTCCAGCCGTGACGATTCTTGTGGGATTCTTGTGTAAATATATCTTAAACCACATGCTGGTTCCGCAGCTCGGGACAATGGGAGCAGCCATTGCATCTGTTGCCTCTTTATCGGTGATTTTAATCGTATTTATAATAAAGCTGCATACAATTATGGGAGAATTCATTATTAATAAACGCTTCTATATGGTGATGATTGCTGCAGGCTTCAGCATGCTGATTGTATTGAATCTGTATTTATATTTGACAGACTTTACGTATCAGCTGAATCCTTCAGACAGGCTCACAGCTAGTATTCAAGCATTAAGCGCTGTCGTACTGGGGGGATTCTTGTATTTGCTGATCATTCTTAGGTCAAATATATTTAAAGTAAATGAGCTTTCCTTACTACCGTTTGGAAGTAAGCTTACCCTGTTCTTACCTAAGAGAAGAAGGAGAGAATAAAAATATGAAGAAAATGTATATTGTCGGTCTTGGTGCCGGTGATTTAGACCAGCTTCCATTAGGTGTCTATAAACTGCTTAAAAGTGGAAAGCCTGTTTTTTTAAGGACAAAGGAGCATCCTGTTGTCTCTGAATTAGAAAAAGAGGGATTCCAATATCAGTCCTTTGACAGTGTCTATGAAAAAAATGAACAGTTTGAAGCGGTTTATGAAGAGATTTGTGAAACCTTACTCTCGATGGAGGGCTATGAAGAACTGATATATGGTGTACCTGGTCATCCGCTTGTAGCGGAAAGAACCGTTCAGCTATTACTGAGCAGAGGTAAACAAACGGGTATTGCCATGGAGGTAATAGGCGGACAAAGCTTTCTTGATGATATTTTTGCGGCTCTGCAGCTTGATCCGATTGAAGGCTTTCAGCTATTGGATGCTACCGATTTAAAGCTGGAGGAGCTTCAGCTTCGGCAACATATGCTTATCGGTCAGGTCTATGATTCCTTTATGGCCTCCAATGTTAAGCTTACCTTTATGGAGAGACTTCCCTATGATTATAATGTTTACATAGTGACCGCAGCCGGAAGTAAAGAGGAAAGCATTCGGAAGGTTCCACTTGTCGAGCTAGATCGTGAAACAGAGCTAAGTAATTTGACCTCTGTCTATATTCCGCCTGTGACCGATGAAGCCATGTTATATAAAGATTTTAGTAAACTGCGAGGGATTATTGCTGAATTGAGGGGACCGAATGGCTGTCCTTGGGATTTAAAGCAAACCCATGAATCCTTGAAGAAGTATTTGATAGAAGAAGCTTATGAAGTAATTGAGGCGATTCAGGAAAAGGATATTGACCATTTAATTGAAGAGCTGGGAGATGTCCTATTGCAAGTCCTTTTACATGCCCAAATCGGCGAGGATGATGGATATTTTTCCATCGATGATGTCATTGAAGGACTGGCAGCTAAAATGGTCCGCCGTCATCCACATGTTTTTGGCGATAAAATAGCTGAGACAGCAGAGGATGTCGTGAAGAATTGGCAGGAAATTAAACAGGAGGAAAAGGGTGAACAGCTTCAATCCATCCTGGGCGAGGTAGGAACCTCCCTGCCGACGCTTCTTCGTTCCTTTGAGCTGCAGAGAAAGGCAGCAAAGGTGGGCTTTGATTGGCCGGATGTCAGCGGTGCATGGGAAAAGCTGAAGGAAGAAATCGGCGAATTTGAAGAGGAGATAAATCAAGGCCGTGATGAGCAGGCTATCAAGGAATTTGGAGATATTCTCTTTGCATTTGTGAATATTGCTCGCTTCTATGATATTAACCCTGATGAAGCGTTATTCATGACAAATCAGAAATTTATTCGCCGCTTTCAATATATAGAGAAAAAGGTGTCAGAGAGCAACAGGCCATTTACAGATTACCAGTTGGAGGAGCTTGATCGTTTCTGGGAAGAAGCGAAAAAAGCCGGACTATGATAAGGGAGTGTAACCATGCGTTTAGACAAATTTTTAAAGGTATCAAGACTAATAAAACGGCGGACCTTAGCTAAGGAGGTCTCTGATCAGGGACGTATTACGATTAACGGCATCCAAGCTAAAGCCAGCACAAATGTCAAAGTGGGTGATGAGCTTACGGTCCGTTTTGGACAAAGGGTTGTAACGGTCAAAATTGAAAAGCTACAGGAAACAACAAGGAAAGAAGAAGCAGCTAGTATGTACACGACGATTAAGGATGAAAGAATTCCTGAGGAATTTTAAGCTAGAAAGCGGTTTGCTAATTTAGGCAAACCGCTTTCCCTTTGTTAACGATAGAGTTCATGTTCTAAATCCTCTTATCTTTCATAAACATGTACAAAAAGGTTGTACAAAATGATTGTGAGGGATGGGAATGAATCAATTTTATGATAATAATACAGCTAAAGGAACTGTCCAGGAGCATGATGTGATTATGAGAGGCAGAAGATTGCTGGATATTACGGGCGTTAAACAGGTGGAAAGCTTTGATAACGAGGAATTTTTATTAGAAACGGTTATGGGATTTTTAGCTATTAAAGGGGAAAACCTACAAATGAAAAACCTCGATGTAGATAAAGGGGTTGTATCCATCAAGGGAAAGGTATTTGATCTGGTTTACATTGATGAACATCATGGAGATAAGGCTAAAGGCTTCTTTAGCAAGTTATTTCGATGACATTAACGACTCAGTTCATGACTATGCTGGCTATGATCGGCATGGGGACTTATTTTGGAGCCGCTCTGGATACCTATAATCGCTTTCTACAGAGAAGAAAAAGAAAGAGCTGGCTTATCTTTATCAATGATATTTTATTTTGGATCTTTCAAGGTTTATTCATTTTTTATGTATTATTTCATGTAAACCAGGGAGAATTACGATTCTATATTTTTCTAGCCCTTTTATGTGGCTTTGCTGCATATCAAAGCCTATGTAAAAAGCTTTACTTAAAGTGTTTGGAATGGCTCATTTCGTTCGTTATTTCTGTATGTCATTTCATTGTGAAGCTATTCCGCATTTTTATATACAACCCTATCCTGACGCTTATCAGCATGCTCATCACAACGATTATCATGATTGGCAAGGGTCTATTAGCTTTGCTTAAAACCATCTGGAAATGTACTGTAGTTCTGATAAGTATCTTAATCAAGCCAATAAAGTGGATTTTGTTACTTTTTTGGAAACTATTCCCCAAACCTCTTAAAAATTCCGTCGAGAAGTTATATAATGAATTGGCAGGAAAATTTAGAACAATAAAGAATACTATAATTAAAGTGTTCGCAAAATGGAAAAAGGGCAATAAGTAAGGAGGGTTGCGGAAGTGGGTGCCGTTAAGGAACGGAATATTGCTAAACTTCAAACAAACTATGCATTGCAGCAAGAGGAGAGTCAAATCAGTGTAGCAAGACGGAAAAAGGTCCTATACAGAAGGTTGACTTTATTTTTTGGGCTTGCTATTATCATATCCTATTTGATGATCTCGACACTCATTTCTCAAAACTCGGTGCTGGCAGAAAAGGCGGAGGAGAAAGAACAGCTGGAGAAACAGCTTTCCACCTATCAACATGAAGAAGAGCTACTAAAAGAAGAGATAACGAAATTACAGGATGATGAATACATCGCCAAATTGGCTAGAAGTGAATACTTCCTTTCTGAGGACAATGAAATTATCTTCACACTGCCGGAAACGAAAAAGCAGGAAGTGGAAAAATCATCCGATTGAGGTTGTATTGCACTCTTTCTTTCTATTTTGTATAATATAATATAAGTATGATTTTGCATATTTTTAAGGAGGAAATTTCTTTTTATGTCAATCGAAGTAGGCAGCAAGTTACAGGGAAAGGTAACAGGAATTACTAATTTTGGAGCGTTTGTGGAGCTGCCGGAAGGCTCAACCGGGCTTGTTCACATTAGTGAGGTTGCAGATAACTATGTCAAGGATATTAATGACCATTTGAAAGTCGGCGATGTAGTCGAAGTCAAGGTTATTAATGTGGAAAAGGATGGAAAGATTGGTCTTTCAATTAAAAAAGCAGTAGATAAACCAGAAAGACCTGCGAGACCGGAAAGACCGGTGAGAAACGATAGAGGCGATTCAAGAGGAGGACACTCTGGACGTCCACGTCATGGTCAAGGCAGATCGAACGACAGCCATCGGGCTCCTAAAGAAAACTTTGAAATGAAAATGGCAAGGTTCTTAAAGGATAGTGAAGATCGGTTATCTTCTCTAAAGCGTCACACTGAATCCAAGCGTGGGGGAAGAGGCGCCAGAAGAGGGTAACTTGCTGCTGATTTACTATACAATAGCAGGGTATCGATTATATTCCCTTTAGATAAGGCAAATCCAATAAAAGGATTTGCCTTTTGTTTTGAGTTAAACCATTCTTTTATGGATAATTTCAGGCAACATGAATTGAGAGAAAAATCCTGTCTTATTATGTGACAGGATTTTTTGCTGTTTGGAATATATCCACTATTCTAGTGCCTAATACCCTTATATCTTTTGTTATTTTTATACTTTTAGTGGAAATGAGTCGAACGAAAAAAAAGGGCATGTCCATCATTTTGACAAACTTCTATAGCTAACGTCTATATAATGAATGAAAATACTTAGGCAGGGAGTGTGAAGCTGCGTGGAAAAGGTAGAGCGGAATTTCATGGATCCTATCAGGGATGTTAGCCTTGCGAAATCGAAATTAAAGTTGGCCAATCCCTTTACTAATCTTCAAGCAAAGATGGAAACCCTTTTTCTAAAAAAAGGCTATATCCTCTTATTGATAGGTTTTTTACTTGGACGTTCACTAATCTTAGCTAAATTAACACCATTTAGTGTTCCTTTCTTTGCTGCTGTATATCTTGTAAGGAAGGATCGGGCACCATTAGCCTTAATTGGGCTTATTGGGGGTGCGGCTACCCTTTCCATCGTTGATGCTGTTTCTACATTTGCATTGACATTGCTATTCTTGATTTCCTACAAGGCTACGAAAAAATGGCTGAAAAATGAGGTCAAGATCATTCCGTTTTATGTATTTTCTGTGTTGTTCGCCGGCAGTCTTACTGAAGGGTATATCGTTTCGGGTAAATTTAGCCTATATGAACTTATGATGGCCGGAGTGGAATCAAGTTTAGGTTTTATTTTAACGCTTATCTTCTTGCAGGGGCTTCCGTTATTATCTATATCAAAACGTAGACAATCGTTAAAAACAGAAGAAATTGTCTGTTTAATTATATTATTGGCATCTGTTATGACTGGAACCATTGGCTGGACAATCTATGATATTTCTGTTGACCACGTATTGGCAAGGTATCTTGTGTTGTTATTTGCCTTTGTGGCTGGTGCAACAGTTGGTTCGACCGTTGGAGTGGTAACAGGTCTTATCTTTAGTTTAGCAAGCATCTCCAGCTTTTCCCACATGAGTTTATTAGCTTTTTCAGGCCTGCTGGGAGGTCTCCTTAAGGAGGGGAAAAAGATTGGGGTCTCCGTGGGCCTGTTAATTGCGACCCTATTAATCGGTATGTACGGAGATGGCAATGCAGCCTTATTTAAGACACTTGTAGAATCAGGGGTTGCCATAGCGCTATTATTCCTTACCCCAAAAACATTCACATCTAAACTAGCAAAATATATTCCGGGTACATTGGAGCATTCACAGGAGCAACAGCAATACATGAGAAAAATGAGAGATGTGACCTCGCAAAGAGTCGCTCAGTTTTCTAATGTGTTTCAGGCCCTTTCTAATAGCTTCTCAAATCAGAGTGAGCCTGCGGAATGGGATGAAAATGACCGAGAGCTTGATTATTTTTTAAGCAATGTAACGGAAAAGACTTGTCAGCTCTGTCATCGTAAGGAACAGTGCTGGACAAGGAACTTTAATGAAACATATGATTATATGAAGGAAATTATGCTAGATATGGAGCAAAAAGAAGGAGAGGTTTCGCAAAAATTATACCGCGAGTTTGGTGTCCACTGTGTGAAGCCAAAAAAAGTTGTGGAGGCGATGCAGCAGGAATTAACCTATTATCAGGCAAATCAAAAGCTGAAAAGGCAAGTTAAGGAATCAAGAAAGCTGGTGGCCGACCAATTACTTGGTGTGTCGGAAATAATGGGTAATTTTGCGAAGGAGATTCAGCGGGAGAGGGAAAATCATCATAAACAGGAGGAACTTATTCTCGAAGCGATGCAGGACTTTGGCATTGAGGTTGAGCAGGTGGAGATCTACAGTCTTGAACAAGGAAATGTAGATATAGATATGACGATACCAGATTATCAGGGACATGGGGAATGTGAGAAGCTAATTGCTCCGATCCTTTCAGATATATTAGGTGAAACGATTATTGTAAACTCAGAGGAATATTCCCCCTTCGGTAATGATTTCTGTCATGTAACCTTCCGCTCCGCTAAGGCTTATTCGGTGGAAATCGGTGTAGCGCATGCCGCAAAGGATGGCGGTCTTATTTCAGGTGACAGCTATTCTACTACTGAGCTTAGCTGTGGGAAATATGCGATTGCTATCAGTGACGGTATGGGTAATGGAGAAAGAGCCCATATAGAAAGTCAGGAAACCCTTCAGCTGCTGCAGAAAATCCTCCAGTCTGGGATTGAAGAAAGAGTTGCCATCAAATCCGTAAACTCGGTATTGTCACTTCGAACAACGGATGAAATCTTCTCTACACTGGATTTAGCAATGGTAGATTTACAGAATGCCTCTGCAAAGTTCTTAAAAATCGGCTCTACGCCGAGCTTTATTAAAAGAGGCAATAAGGTTCTAAAAATACAGGCAAGCAATTTGCCGATGGGCATTATAGATGACTTTGAGGTGGATGTCGTCAGTGAGCAGCTAAAAGCAGGTGACCTTTTAATTATGATGAGTGATGGAGTATTTGAAGGTCCAAAGCATGTAGAAAACTATGATTTGTGGATGAAACGGAAAATAAAGGAATTAAAAACAGAAGAGCCGCAAGGGATTGCAGACGTCATTATGGAGGAGGTTATCAGGTCGAGATCAGGCTTTATCGAGGATGATATGACGGTAGTTGTAGCAAAGATCAAACACAATACGCCGAAATGGGCTTCTATTCCTTTACCCCAGTTTAATCAGAAGGCAAATTAATGGATAAGCGTTTTTTATGCAATTCGCTGTCTGCTCATGACCGACAGTGACTCATGCTGATGCAGAGTTACTGTCGGTCATTTTTTATCCTGGTCCATTCATATAGAATATGTATAAATTCCCTTCTTATCGTCGAAAATGGTAACATTTCAGATTTGGAGGGAAACTTGATGAAGACAGGCACGTTAAAGCAAATATTACTGATAACGGACGGTTGCTCAAATCAAGGTGAAGATCCTATTGCTATGGCGGCACTAGCGAAGGAACAGGGAATAACGGTTAATGTCATAGGCGTGATGGACCAGGATGTGATTGATGACCAGGGACTTAAGGAAATTGAAGGCATATCGATGGCTGGTGGCGGTGTTAGTCAAGTGGTCTATGCGCACAAGCTATCACAAACGGTTCAGATGGTGACAAGAAAGGCGATGACACAGACTCTGCAGGGTGTTGTAAATAAAGAGCTTCAGCAGATTCTCGGTCGTACACATACATTAGAGGACCTTCCACCGGAAAAAAGAGGAGAGGTCATGGAGGTAGTGGATGAGCTTGGGGAGTCAGTTGAGCTTGAGGTGCTGATTCTAGTTGATACAAGTGCAAGTATGAAGGAAAAGCTTCCGACAGTTAAAGAAGCCTTACTTGACCTATCACTAAGTTTAAATGCCCGCTCTGGTGAAAATCGCTTTTCAGTGTTTGTATTTCCCGGGAAAAAGAATGAAGTCGATAAGTTACTAGATTGGACACCAAGGCTCGAATCATTAACAAGTGTTTTTTCTAAATTATCGATGGGCGGAATTACGCCGACTGGACCTGCCATTAGTGAGGCGTTGCAATACTTTAAGAAAAAACGTTCACTAAGGAGTCTGCTTTCTGGTGATGATGAATTCTATGAAGAATCAGTGTAAAGTCAGCCCTGGGGCGATCATTCAAGGCAAATGGCATCGGCACACCTATACCATAGTGAAAGAGTTGGGATTTGGGGCCAACGGTATCGTATACCTTGCAAAGCGAAACCAGGAGTATGTAGCCCTGAAAATGAGCGATAACGGAATGTCTATTACCTCTGAAGTAAATGTTCTCAAATCCTTTGCAAAGGTCCAGGGCTCTGCCTTAGGACCTTCTTTGTATGATGTAGATGATTGGGAGCAGGGGACTGGTCAAATTTCCTTTTATGTAATGGAGTATATACAAGGACCTGATTTTATGTCCTTTATAGCACAGAAAGGCCATTCCTGGCTTCCTGTATTAATTCTGCAGCTCCTATCCGATTTGGAGAAGCTTCACCGGAATGGCTGGATATTTGGTGATCTAAAGCCGGAGAATCTAATCGTAACCGGTCCATCTCCACGTATACGATGTATTGATGTTGGTGGGACAACGTTAAAGGGAAGAGCGATAAAGGAATTTACTGAATTTTATGACCGTGGATATTGGGGTCTTGGTTCAAGAAAGGCAGACGAAGGATACGACCTTTTTGCGGTAGCGATGATTATGTTACACACAGCCTATCCAAAACGATTCTCGAAAACGACTGGTGGGATTACGCAGCTTAGCGAACAGTTAAAACAAAGCAAAGCTTTGCAAAAATACGCATTCGTCATTCTTCGTGCCCTTGAAGGGCGCTATCATTCGGCAACGGAAATGCGTCAAGATTTATTAAAAGCCATTAGTCATGAAAAGGGCGCTCGTCAAACCTCTATAAATACAAGAAGCCGTGCTAGCCAAACTAAGGCTTTTCACACACAAGCTGGGGTGAATGGTGCCAGCAGGCAGGGAAAACAAAGAAGGCAGAGAAAGGGCGGGTTTGTTGAAACGTTGTTATTAACAGTGGTGTTTCTGGTTTTTTATGCTTTCTATATTTTCGGTCAATTAATTTAACAAGAGAGGCGAGTGCATTTCGCCTCTAGCCGGAAAAAGAATAATGAAATTTATAAGTTTTGTCCTTTGGTTACATGTTTAGAAAATGGTATGCTTAATAAATAAGGATAGTAGATTTGCAGGAAGAAATTAGTGATAGGGATGTACTTGTCATGATAGAAGAAAAAGTTGATCGTTTTTTAAAGCATAAGCATTTCACACTAACAGGTAAACGACTTCTTGTTGGTGTATCAGGTGGACCAGATTCTTTAGCGCTTTTACACCTGTTGTGGAAAAAACAAAAGCAACAGGATTTTTACCTAGTTGTGGCTCATGTTGATCATATGTTCAGAGGAATGGAATCCTATAATGAAGCAAAATTTGTCGAGCAATTTTGTCAGGAACGCCATATCCCCTTTGCAATGAAACGGGTGAATGTGCCAGAGTACATAGAAAGGACAGGGAAAAGCTCTCAGGTTTCTTCAAGAGAGTGTCGCTATGAGTTCTTTGCTGAAGTAGTGAGGGAGCATCGGTTAACACATATCGCGCTAGCGCATCATGGTGATGACCAAATTGAAACGATTCTTATGCGATTAACGCGTGGAAGCTCAGGAACGGCAAGAGCCGGTATTCCGTTTATCAGACGCTTTGGAGATGTCTTTATTGTCAGACCTTTTTTAGTTTTGAGCAGGAGGGAAATTGAGGAGTATTGTCTCGAGCATGAATTAAATCCTCGTCGGGACCCTAGTAATGAAAAGGATGTCTATCTTCGCAATCGTTTTCGAAACCATGTCGTTCCTTTTTTAAAGCAGGAAAACCAGCAAGTACATGAGCATTTTCAACGATTTAGTGAGGAATTGCTGCAGGACGAAGAGCTGCTGCAGGAATTAACGAAAGAAAAAATGAATACAGTATGGAAAGATAAACAAGCTAATAGAATAACCATTGATATAGATGCTTTCCAAGCAATGCCAATTCCTTTACAAAGAAGAGGCATTCATCTAATATTAAACTATCTATACGAAAAAAAGCCAGCATCCTTATCTGCTGTACATATTGAACAATTTTTTTCGCTAATAAAGGGAAATAATCCTTCTGGTCGTTTGGATTTCCCATATGGTCTAAAGGTAAAGCGGTCTTACCGAATGTGCCACTTTGTCTTCAATGCTGACAGTGTGGAGGAAGGATTCTGTATAGAGGCTAACCAGCCTGGTGAATATTTTCTTCCAAATGGTGATAGTGTTTTATTAGAATATACAGCCTGCGAGGAAATTCTTAAGGATTCAATCCTGTTAAATAAAAAGGCTGTTATGCTTCCAATTATCATTAGGACGAGAAAACCAGGGGATCGAATGAGTCTGAAAGGAATGGAAGGGTCAAAAAAAATCAAACGAATTTTCATTGATGAGAAGGTACCACTTGGTGAAAGAGATACCTGGCCCGTGATAACAGATGGACAAAATCGGGTTCTGTGGCTGCCGGGATTGAAGGAAAGCAGAGAGGCGTCATTAGTAAATAAGGATGAGAATTATCTTCTTATAACATATAAAAGGCAAAATGAATAATGTTTTTATCAAAAGGAATGGGATAAACAAATATTGAATGGAGAAAACTTTTGATAAAGGCTGACTAATACAATTAATAATAGAGAACTTCATTATGTAATAATCATCTAGGGGGCATACTAAACATGAAAAATGACATTGAAAGTGTATTAATATCCGAAGAAGAGCTTCAAAACAAGATAAAAGAATTAGGAGCTCAAATAACGGAGGATTATCAGGATAAATTCCCGCTTGCGATTGGTGTACTTAAGGGTGCTGTTCTGTTTATGGGTGACCTTTTAAAACGAATCGATAATCACCTTGAAATGGACTTCATGGATGTATCAAGCTACGGAAACGCAATGGTATCCACTGGAGAAGTAAAAATATTAAAGGACTTGGATACCTCTGTTGAAGGCCGCGATGTATTAATTATTGAGGATATCATTGATAGTGGCTTAACATTGAGTTACTTAGTAGAGTTATTCCATTATCGTAAAGCAAAATCAGTAAAAATCGTTACCCTGCTTGATAAGCCAACTGGAAGGAAAGCAGATATTAAAGCAGATTATGTAGGTTTTATTGTTCCAGATGCGTTTGTTGTCGGCTATGGCTTGGACTACGCGGAGAAGTATCGCAACCTACCGTATATAGGTGTGTTGAAACCGCATGTATACAGTAATTAACCGGTAATAATTTTTTTATATAGACATCTGAAAGAACAATGCTTGTAAATGGTTTCAGAAGTGTAATTTCTTGTATTACCATGATTTTCTATGGTACTATACACTATAGTTTGTTGACCGTGGGAGGAGGCAAGGGATGAATCGGATTTTCCGTAATACCATCTTTTATTTATTAATTTTTCTAGTCATTATAGGCGTAGTAAGTTTCTTTAATAGTGGTAACCAACCTACAGATAATATAACGTATGATACGTTTATTGAGCACCTTGAGAATGGTGATGTAACGTCTCTAACTACGCAGCCTGAGCGTGGAGTCCTTGAAGTACGTGGACAACTGAAGGGGTATGAAGAAGGCAAATATTTTATCACTTATGTATCCAATACAGATAGTGAAATTGAACGAATCAATAGCATGGCCGCGGACTTAAAGCTTGAAAAGCTGCCTGCTAAAGAAACAAGCGGATGGGTAACCTTCTTTACGTCGATTATACCGTTTGTCATTATTTTCATCTTATTCTTCTTCCTGCTAAACCAAGCCCAAGGCGGAGGCAGCCGGGTAATGAATTTTGGTAAGAGTAAAGCGAAGCTGTACAGTGAAGATAAGAAAAAGGTTCGCTTTAAGGATGTAGCAGGTGCAGACGAAGAAAAGCAAGAACTTGTTGAAGTTGTTGAGTTTTTAAAGGACCCAAGAAAGTTTGTTGAGCTTGGTGCCAGAATTCCAAAAGGGGTTCTTCTTGTCGGACCTCCAGGTACAGGTAAAACATTGCTTGCTCGTGCAACAGCGGGTGAGGCGGGAGTTCCTTTCTTCTCTATAAGTGGTTCGGACTTTGTTGAAATGTTCGTTGGGGTAGGGGCTTCGCGTGTTCGTGATTTATTTGAAACAGCGAAGAAAAATGCTCCTTGTATCATTTTTATTGATGAGATTGATGCTGTAGGACGTCAACGTGGTGCCGGTCTTGGTGGCGGTCACGATGAGCGTGAGCAGACATTAAACCAATTGCTTGTTGAAATGGACGGATTTGGTGGTAATGAGGGAATAATTATTATTGCTGCAACAAACCGTGCTGATATTCTCGATCCAGCCCTTCTACGTCCAGGACGTTTTGACCGTCAAATTACGGTTGACCGCCCCGATGTAAAAGGTCGTGAAGCGGTATTGCATGTTCATGCTAGAAATAAGCCGCTAGCGGAAGACGTGAATTTAAAGGCAATTGCTCAACGTACACCTGGTTTCTCAGGTGCGGATTTAGAAAACTTATTAAACGAAGCTGCGTTAGTGGCGGCACGTCGTGATAAGAAGAAAATCGATATGTTAGATATCGATGAAGCGACAGACCGAGTTATTGCAGGACCGGCGAAAAAGAGTCGGGTTATTTCCCAAAAGGAAAGAAATATTGTTGCTTTCCATGAAGCTGGACATACGGTTATTGGATTAATACTGGATGATGCAGAAATTGTTCAAAAAGTGACGATTGTTCCTCGTGGACAGGCGGGCGGTTATGCCGTCATGCTTCCTAAAGAAGATCGCTACTTTATGACAAAGCCTGAGCTTCTAGATAAGATTACCGGACTTCTTGGTGGTCGTGTCTCAGAGGATATTGTCTTTGGCGAAGTAAGTACGGGAGCTCATAACGACTTCCAGCGTGCAACTGGAATAGCACGTCGAATGGTAACAGAGTTTGGTATGAGTGATAAGCTTGGACCACTTCAATTTGGACAATCTCAGGGAGGCCAAGTATTCTTAGGTCGTGACTTCCATAATGAACAAAACTATTCAGATGCGATTGCTTATGAAATTGACCTTGAAATTCAACGTATAATAAAAGAGTGCTATGAGAAGGCCAGAAAGATCCTTACAGAAAACCGTGATAAATTAAATATCATCGCTGAAACCTTACTTGAAGTGGAAACCTTGGATGCTGAGCAAATCAAACATTTAGCTGATCATGGAACACTTCCAGAAAGAAAAGTGATTGATGCTTCTACTGAAAATGTAAAAGTAACAATCAACAAAAAAGATGATGTGACAACAACAGAGGAAAAGAATCTGGAAGCTGAAAAACCTGCTGAGCAGAATAACAATCCAGATGATCGTTCTTAAAGTTGCAAAAAAAGGCGCTCCTAGACGAGCGTCTTTTTCTGTCTTTAAGCTAGCTCAGTCCCTGCTGAAGAAGTTGTTTTATGACTCTGTACAGAGCGAATACACGCAGTTTTGACAATAATTATGATATGATGTTTGCAGAATAAAAGATCATAAAGAAAATGTGGTGAATAGTGATGATTTTCGTATTTGACGTTGGAAATACAAATACTGTATTAGGGGTATATAGTGGAGAAGAGCTCATCCATCATTGGAGAGTAGAAACCCATCGGAACCGAACTGAAGATGAGTATGGGATGGTCATAAAGAATCTATTTGACCACGTTAATCTTAAGTTTTCTGATATAGACGGCATCATAATCTCTTCCGTTGTTCCTCCGATTATGTTCGCTTTAGAGAGAATGTGTCAAAAATACTTCCATATTAAGCCGTTGGTCGTAGGGCCGGGTGTAAAGACAGGCTTAAATATTAAATATGAAAATCCAAGAGAGGTCGGTGCAGACCGGATCGTTAATGCGGTTGGTGCAATTCATGAATATGGCAGCCCATTAATCATTGTTGATTTCGGGACAGCCACAACCTACTGCTATGTTAACGAGGATAAGGAGTATTTTGGTGGCGCCATTGCCCCTGGCATTGGGATTTCGACAGAAGCATTGTATACACGTGCTGCTAAACTTCCAAGAATTGAGCTTGTCCGTCCAGATGGAGTAATTGGTAAAAATACGGTTTCTGCTATGCAGTCAGGCATCGTTTATGGCTATGTAGGTCAGGTTGAAGGAATTGTCAACAGAATGAAGGCTGAGAGTAAACAGCCGCCAACTGTTATTGCAACAGGAGGACTCGCTTCGCTTATATCTAAGGAATCAACGGTTATTGATATTGTCGATCCATTTTTAACTTTAAAGGGTTTGCGACTTATTTATAAACGAAATATGGAGAATCTAAAAAATAGTTAAGTAAAATTTAAAGGAAAAAGGAGTATTTTAATGAACGATTATTTAGTAAAAGCACTTGCCTTCAATGGTCAGGTTCGTGCATATGCAGTACGTAGTACAGAAACGGTTAGTGAGGGACAGCGCCGCCATAACACATGGCCGACAGCTTCTGCTGCGTTAGGAAGAGCGATGACGGCATCGGTGATGATGGGAGCTATGCTTTCAGATGAGCAAAAATTAACCGTTAAAATTGAAGGAGACGGCCCTATCGGTCATATTTTAGTCGACGCAAATGCCAAAGGGGAAGTAAGAGGGTATGTATTGAACCCGCAAACCCACTTCGATTTAAATGAGCACGGCAAATTAGATGTAAAACGAGCTGTGGGAACTTCGGGTACTTTGACTGTTGTAAAGGATATTGGAATGCGCGACTTTTTCACTGGGCAGGTTCCACTTGTTTCTGGAGAATTAGGTGAGGACTTTACCTATTATTTCTCCTCCTCAGAGCAGGTTCCCTCAGCTGTTGGGGTTGGTGTCCTTGTTAACCCTGATAACTCCATATTGGCTGCTGGCGGTTTTATTATTCAATTAATGCCTGGAACTTCCGAGGAGACCATCAGTCTGATAGAAAAGCGCCTTACTGAGATACCTCCTATTTCCAAGCAAATTGATAAGGGCTTGACTCCTGAGGAAATGTTAATTGAACTTTTGGGCGAAGATAATATTAAGTTTCTTGAGAAAATGCCGGTTTCCTTTACATGCACTTGCTCAAAGGAGAGATTTGGCGATGCCATCGTTGGTTTAGGAAAAACAGAAATACAGGATATGATTGAAGAGGATGGTAAGGCAGAGGCACATTGCCATTTTTGCAATGAAAAATACCAATTTACTGCGGAAGAGCTGGAAGCATTAAAGGACGAAGCAGTATAATGCAAAAATTAATTTAATTCCGATAAAAGTAGTTGACATTTAGTGTAAATAGGTTTACAGTTAAATTAATTAATCCAATAAAACTACTCGGGATAAGAAAGGGTGCATGAGAATGGTACGTATTGCAAATTCAGTAACGGAATTAATCGGTCAAACTCCTGTTGTTAAACTTAATCACATCGTTGATGAAAATAGTGCGGATGTCTATCTAAAGTTAGAGTATATGAATCCAGGAAGCAGTGTAAAGGATCGTATTGCATTGGCTATGATTGAAGCGGCTGAAGCAAGTGGTAAATTGAAGAAAGGCGATACTATCATTGAGCCTACAAGCGGAAACACAGGAATTGGTTTAGCGTGGGTAGCGGCAGCGAAGGGTTATAAAGCAATTCTTGTAATGCCTGAAACGATGAGCATGGAGCGTCGTAACCTTCTTCGTGCGTATGGAGCAGAGCTTGTGTTAACACCAGGGCCTGAAGGCATGAAGGGTGCTATCGGAAAAGCAAATGAACTAGCTGAAAAGCATGGTTACTTTTTACCGCAGCAGTTTGAAAATGAAGCGAATCCAGAAATCCACAGAAATACAACTGGTAAAGAGCTAGTTGAACAGTTTGGAGATCAACTCGACGCATTTGTATCTGGAATCGGAACGGGCGGTACCATCACTGGTGCTGGTGAAGTACTGAAAGAAAAATATAAAGATATCAAAATCTATGCAGTAGAGCCGGTTGATTCACCTGTTCTTTCTGGAGGAAAACCAGGTCCGCACAAAATTCAAGGAATTGGTGCTGGCTTTGTTCCTGAAGTTTTAAATACAGCTGTTTACGATGAAATCATTAAGGTTTCAACCGATGAAGCTTTCTCTGCAGCACGTCGTGCAGGCCAACAAGAAGGAATTCTTGGCGGTATTTCTGCTGGAGCTGCTATCCATGCTGCACTAGAGGTTGGTAAGAAACTTGGAAAAGGTAAGAAGGTTGTTGCGATTATTCCTGACAACGGAGAACGCTATTTAAGCACTGCATTGTACCAATTTGATGCTGAATAATAAACCATTCAAAAAAGGAGCTTACCTTTAAAGGAAGCTCCTTTTTTATGTCTATTAGCCATTTTGCGACATAAAAGAACAGTTTATTCTGATTCGTTCTTTAAAAAGGCTGATTTTTCTTTTTTTCACGGTTATAATATCATAAAATGAAAGAGAAGATTGTTATCATAATTAATTTTACCAATAAGCAGTAAATGGCCAATATTTATATTATAGAGGTGTTTATATGTCGAATCAGACGATTCAATGCGGTTCCTATACGCTTGATTATGGAAGGAAAACTTTGATTATGGGCGTATTGAATGTCACACCTGATTCCTTCTCAGATGGTGGCAAATTTAATGAGATGGATAGAGCGGTGGAAAGGGCCCGGGAAATGGTAGCGAATGGGGCTGACATTATTGATATTGGTGGTGAATCTACACGACCGGGGTATACCCCCATTTCCATTCAAGAGGAATTGGACCGTGTCGTTCCGGTCATCGAAGCCATTTCGAAATCTGTTCAAGTACCATTATCCATTGACACCTTTAAAGCAGAGACAGCTAAAGCGGCTATTAAAGCAGGTGCAAATATCATTAATGATATTTGGGGAGCGAAAGCAGACCCAGATATGGCAGCTGTTGCAGCAGAGCTAGAGGTTCCAATAATTCTTCAGCATAACCGAGTCGATGTAAACTACCAATCATTTTTCCGCGATTGCTTGAATGACCTTTTTGAAAGTATTAGTATTGCGAAAAAGGCCGGAGTGAAGGATGAGAATATCATTATCGATCCTGGCATTGGGTTTGCAAAGGACATGCAAAAGGACCTGGAGATGATGAGAAATTTAGATAAGCTTGTTGCATTAGGCTATCCGGTCCTAGTGGGACCATCTCGCAAGCGAATGATTGGTGGAGTTCTAAATCTACCTGTGGACGAGAGGGTTGAGGGAACAGGTGCGGCTGTTTGCTTTGGAATTCAAAAGGGCTGTCAAATATTCCGTGTTCATGATGTAAAAGAGATCAGCAGAATGGCAAAAATGATGGATGCCATGATGGGAAAGGTAGAGGTAGTTGGATACAATTTATCTTAACAAAATGGAATTCTATGGATACCATGGAATTTTGCCGGAGGAGACAAGACTCGGGCAAATATTTATTGTCGATTTAAAGGTTGAAACAGACCTGCAGCTTGCGGGTAAAAATGATAATTTGGAGGAGTCCATCAGCTATGTTGACCTCTATGAAGAATGCAAAACGATTGTTGAAGGTGAACCGTTTAAATTAATTGAGGCAGTAGCAGAAAGGATTGCAGGTGAAATACTGGAGAAATATGAAAAGGTATTAGCTGCTACAGTTAAAGTCATTAAGCCCAATCCTCCAATTCCAGGACATTATGAGTCTGTTGCAGTTGAAATTACAAGGAGACGACCATAATATGAACCAAACAGCTTATCTTTCCCTAGGGTCCAATATGGGAAATAGAAAGAAAAACCTTGTAGATGCATTGAAAATGCTGCAGGATAACTATCCGATTGCTGTGGTAAATGTTTCTTCAATTTATGAAACGGATCCGGTCGGATATGAGGAGCAGGGTCAATTTTTAAATATGGTAGTACAAGTACAGACTGCGCTGTCGCCTTATCAGTTGTTGGAAGCTTGTTTGCAAACGGAGAAAGAGCTTGGGAGAAAGAGGGAAATTCGGTGGGGTCCGAGGACAATAGACCTTGACATTCTATTATATAATGATGAGAATATTATATCTGAGATGCTAGTTGTTCCGCATCCTCGAATGCATGAGAGGTCATTTGTTATCATTCCTTTATTAGAAATCACTCCCGATATCGTGCTTCCAACTTTGAAACAGCCTTTATATGAAATAGCAGATCAGTTATCTGATAAAGAAGGGGTACGGGTATGGAAAGAGAAAAATGGGGAAGACGTATTCGCGCATTTCGAAAACTAAAGGGGTTTACTCAGGAAAGCTTTGCAAAGGAATTAGGTGTGTCGGTTTCAGTATTAGGGGAAATTGAGAGAGGGAATCGAATGCCTTCACAAGATATGATTGAAAGAATAGCCGCTGTGCTGGATATAAGTAATCATGAACTAAGGCCGCTCGAGGAAAATCGTACTGTTTAGAAATCAGGAGGTATTACATGCTGAAAATAGGCGATATTGTTATGAAGAATCCAGTTGTATTAGCTCCAATGGCTGGTGTCTGCAATTCCGCTTTTCGCTTAACGGTAAAAGAATTCGGTGCGGGATTAGTATGTGCTGAAATGGTAAGTGATAAAGGAATTTTATTTAAAAACGAGAAAACGATGAATATGTTATATATGGATGAAGCTGAAAAGCCGCTTAGCCTGCAAATCTTTGGCGGTGAAAAAGAGTCACTGGTTGCAGCGGCAAAATTTGTGGATGAGAATACAAATGCTGATATTATTGATATTAATATGGGCTGTCCAGTTCCAAAGATTACAAAGGTAGATGCAGGGGCTAAATGGCTTCTTGATCCGAATAAAATCTATGAAATGGTTGCGGCAGTTGTGGATGCGGTTGAAAAGCCGGTAACAGTGAAAATGCGTATGGGATGGGATGAAGATCATATTTATGCGGTTGAAAATGCACAGGCAGTAGAACGTGCAGGTGGCAGTGCAGTCACATTACATGGTCGCACACGTATACAAATGTATGAAGGAACCTCAAACTGGGATATCATCCGTGAGGTAAAACAATCAGTCGGGATCCCGATTATTGGAAACGGTGATGTTGAAACACCGCAGGATGCTAAGCGTATGCTTGATGAAACAGGCTGCGATGGTGTCATGATTGGAAGGGCCGCGTTAGGGAATCCATGGATGATTTATCGTACAGTGAAATATCTTGAGACAGGAGAACTAATGAATGAACCTTCTGCTCGTGAGAAAATGGACGTATGTATTCTTCATCTTGATCGGCTAATCGATTTGAAGAATGAAAAAATCGCGGTCAGAGAAATGCGTAAACATGCCGCGTGGTATCTAAAGGGAATTCCCGGAAACGGAAAAGCTAGAAATGCTGTTAATGAATGTAATACAAGAGAAGAGCTTGTTGCAATATTAAACAGTTTAGTTCCTAATGAAGAGGTCGAGATACAACAAGTAGTATAAAAGAGTAGTACAGGAAAACTGTCGGAATAGAAAACCGGCAGTTTTTTTATACATAGCGGGTCAATAGGCGATTGACTGCACTAATTTAACTTCATTCAGCAAATGCTTTTTGTACCGAAAGCTTGCGACATGTACAGAAGTCCTCCACCTCTATAAGTGGGGTGCAAACCCCGGCTGAATGAAGTTAAGCCTCCGGCGGATGTAACGGATTTTTTAAAGGTAGTTTATCGAGCGAGCTCGATAAAAGCCCGGACGCAAATTCGACGGGCGAATTTGATTAAGTTTCATATTAAAACTTTTACGATAGCCATAGTTTGTGTAAAATGGTATAGTATGCAAAAATGAGCTGATACAGAATAAATACTCACATAAATAGATTTAATATAGGAGATGAACAATCATGAGTCATGAAGAATTAAATGACCAGTTGCAAGTTAGAAGGGAGAAGCTCGCTCAATTACGTGATAAAGGTATGGATCCGTTCGGTAAACGTTTTGAACGCACTCATCTTGCAAAGGAATTAAAAGAACAATATGAGACGCTTGAAAAAGAAGAAATAGATGAAAAGGAAGTTTCAGTTACGATTGCTGGTCGTATCATGACAAAGCGTGGAAAGGGTAAAGCAGGCTTTGCTCATATTCAAGATTTAAGTGGACAAATTCAGATATATGTTCGACAGGATGCTGTTGGAGAAGAACAATATGAAATTTTTAATATTGCTGATCTAGGGGATATTGTCGGAATCACTGGTAAGCTATTTAAAACAAAAGTTGGAGAACTTTCAATTAAAGCCAATCAATTTGATTTGCTTACAAAATCATTACGACCTCTTCCAGATAAGTTCCACGGTCTAAAAGATGTTGAACAGCGTTATCGTCAACGTTATTTAGATTTGATAATGAGTGAAGAGAGCAAGGAGACCTTTGTTTCACGAAGCCGAATCATTCGGTCTATCCGCAACTATCTTGATCAAAATGGTTATTTAGAAGTGGAAACACCGATGATGCATGCGATTGCTGGGGGAGCAGCAGCTCGTCCGTTTATTACACATCATAATGCGTTGGATATGCAGCTATTTATGCGTATTGCCATTGAGCTACATTTAAAGCGCCTAATTGTTGGTGGACTTGAAAAAGTTTATGAAATTGGCCGTGTTTTCCGTAATGAGGGTGTTTCCACAAGACATAACCCTGAATTTACAATGATTGAGCTATATGAAGCATATGCAGATTATCGTGATATTATGGCTTTAACTGAAAATCTTGTTGCCCATGTCGCGCAAGAAGTATTAGGAACTACAAAGATTCAATACGGCGAGTATGAAGTAGATTTAACGCCACAATGGAAGAGACTTCATATGGTCGATGCCATTAAGGAATATACAGGAGTAGATTTCTGGAATGTAGCAACTGTAGAAGAAGCGAGACAGTTAGCGAAGGAACATAATATTGAAATCAAAGATACAATGGAATATGGACATATCATTAATGAGTTCTTTGAGCAAAGGGTCGAAGATAAATTAATTCAACCCACTTTTATTTTCGGACATCCTGTTGAAATTTCGCCTCTTGCTAAGAAAAATGATGAGGACCCACGCTTTACAGACCGTTTTGAGCTGTTTATTGTAGGTCGTGAGCATGCGAATGCCTTCACAGAGTTGAACGATCCAATTGATCAGCGTGAACGTTTTGAAGCTCAGCTAGTAGAGCGAGAGCAAGGAAATGATGAAGCGCATATGATGGATGATGATTTTATCGAAGCTTTAGAATATGGAATGCCGCCGACTGGGGGCTTAGGTATTGGTATTGACCGTTTGGTTATGCTTTTAACCAATTCACCATCTATTCGTGATGTCCTATTATTCCCGTTAATGCGTCACAGATAATAATAAAGAATGGAAGCCATTTTCTTTATAAAATTTCCTCTCGAAGGGTATTTTAAAGAAAATGGCTTTTTATTGTTATAAACATAATCTTTTGGAAAAAAGCATTTGCATTTAATTTTTTATAGTGATATATTAATAACTGTCGCTGTTGAAGGAATTTGCTTAATTCAAAATAATTTTAAAAAGAGTATTGACTTTTAAAATTGTATTTGATAATATAACTAAGTCGTCAGCAATCGACAAAAAATTGCTCTTTGAAAACTAAACAAACAAAAACGTCAACGTTTTAACTTTTAGTCTTTTTTAATAAAGACAACTTATGAGCAGTCAAACGATTCTTTTGGAGAGTTTGATCCTGGCTCAGGACGAACGCTGGCGGCGTGCCTAATACATGCAAGTCGAGCGAATCTGAGGGAGCTTGCTCCCGAAGGTTAGCGGCGGACGGGTGAGTAACACGTGGGCAACCTGCCTATAAGACTGGGATAACTTCGGGAAACCGGAGCTAATACCGGATAATTCTTTTCCTCTCATGAGGGAAAGCTGAAAGGCGGCTTCGGCTGTCACTTATAGATGGGCCCGCGGCGCATTAGCTAGTTGGTGAGGTAACGGCTCACCAAGGCGACGATGCGTAGCCGACCTGAGAGGGTGATCGGCCACACTGGGACTGAGACACGGCCCAGACTCCTACGGGAGGCAGCAGTAGGGAATCTTCCGCAATGGACGAAAGTCTGACGGAGCAACGCCGCGTGAGTGATGAAGGTTTTCGGATCGTAAAACTCTGTTGTTAGGGAAGAACAAGTACGAGAGTAACTGCTCGTACCTTGACGGTACCTAACCAGAAAGCCACGGCTAACTACGTGCCAGCAGCCGCGGTAATACGTAGGTGGCAAGCGTTGTCCGGAATTATTGGGCGTAAAGCGCGCGCAGGCGGTTCCTTAAGTCTGATGTGAAAGCCCACGGCTCAACCGTGGAGGGTCATTGGAAACTGGGGAACTTGAGTGCAGAAGAGAAGAGTGGAATTCCACGTGTAGCGGTGAAATGCGTAGAGATGTGGAGGAACACCAGTGGCGAAGGCGACTCTTTGGTCTGTAACTGACGCTGAGGCGCGAAAGCGTGGGGAGCAAACAGGATTAGATACCCTGGTAGTCCACGCCGTAAACGATGAGTGCTAAGTGTTAGAGGGTTTCCGCCCTTTAGTGCTGCAGCAAACGCATTAAGCACTCCGCCTGGGGAGTACGGCCGCAAGGCTGAAACTCAAAGGAATTGACGGGGACCCGCACAAGCGGTGGAGCATGTGGTTTAATTCGAAGCAACGCGAAGAACCTTACCAGGTCTTGACATCCTCTGACACTCCTAGAGATAGGATTTTCCCCTTCGGGGGACAGAGTGACAGGTGGTGCATGGTTGTCGTCAGCTCGTGTCGTGAGATGTTGGGTTAAGTCCCGCAACGAGCGCAACCCTTGTCCTTAGTTGCCAGCATTTAGTTGGGCACTCTAAGGAGACTGCCGGTGACAAACCGGAGGAAGGTGGGGATGACGTCAAATCATCATGCCCCTTATGACCTGGGCTACACACGTGCTACAATGGATGGTACAAAGGGCAGCAAAACTGTGAAGTCGAGCGAATCCCATAAAACCATTCTCAGTTCGGATTGCAGGCTGCAACTCGCCTGCATGAAGCTGGAATCGCTAGTAATCGCGGATCAGCATGCCGCGGTGAATACGTTCCCGGGTCTTGTACACACCGNTGATCAGGTTGATAGGTTTGGGGTGGAAGCGTGGTGACACGTGGAGCTGACAAATACTAATCGGTCGAGGACTTAACCAAATTTAGATGCGGAGGCGCCTTGCCAGGAGCGACAAGCTTAAGTCGGGCTGTCGAGAAGGTTGTTCTTTAACCTTCTTGACAGCATGGCTTAAGACCTCGAGCTCCTAGGCGCCGCAGCTCGATTCAACAATGTTGATTACTCGTCCTTTTTCTTCAGCATTATCTAGTTTTGAGGGAACAAGTCCTCAAACCAAATAGTTTGGTGACGATAGCGAGAAGGTCACACCCGTTCCCATCCCGAACACGGAAGTTAAGCTTCTCAGCGCCGATGGTAGTTGGGGCTTTGCCCCTGTGAGAGTAGGACGTCGCCAAGCTTGTATATATGTGGAGGATTAGCTCAGCTGGGAGAGCATCTGCCTTACAAGCAGAGGGTCGGCGGTTCGAGCCCGTCATCCTCCACCATTTTAGTGATTAGTAGTTAGTTGGTTAGTTAGTGTCTTGCGTAAGTCTATGAAGTGAATTTGGATTGGCTTCGAAGGAACATTTCACCCTAACAGCTAACAACTAATAGCTGTAAAATGCCGGCCTAGCTCAATTGGTAGAGCAACTGACTTGTAATCAGTAGGTTGGGGGTTCAAGTCCTCTGGCCGGCACCAGAATTTCTTTAGAGCCATTAGCTCAGTCGGTAGAGCATCTGACTTTTAATCAGAGGGTCGAAGGTTCGAGTCCTTCATGGCTCACCAAAGTTTTTT
>NZ_LT629729.1 GCF_900104575.1 Bacillus tuaregi | reverse complement strand
TAAACCGCGCGGGGGTTCGAATCCCTCTTCCTCCGCCATTTATATTAATCTAATATTATTATCGCGGGGTGGAGCAGTCCGGTAGCTCGTCGGGCTCATAACCCGAAGGTCGCAGGTTCAAATCCTGTCCCCGCAATTTGGTCCGGTAGTTCAGTTGGTTAGAATGCCTGCCTGTCACGCAGGAGGTCGCGGGTTCGAGTCCCGTCCGGACCGCCATCTTTATTCCAGTAGGATTTCTACTGTTTATATAGACTTTACTATCTGAATAATTAAATAGATCTGGCTCAGTAGCTCAGTCGGTAGAGCAATGGACTGAAAATCCATGTGTCGGCGGTTCGATTCCGTCCTGAGCCACCATAATTTCATCCCCTAGTTATACAAATTAGATGGAGGGGTAGCGAAGTGGCTAAACGCGGCGGACTGTAAATCCGCTCCTTTGGGTTCGGCGGTTCGAATCCGTCCCCCTCCACCATACATAATAGGGGTATAGTTTAAAGGTAGAACGAAGGTCTCCAAAACCTTTGGTGTGGGTTCGATTCCTACTACCCCTGTTTAATATTACGGCGGTTGTGGCGAAGTGGTTAACGCATCGGATTGTGGTTCCGACATTCGTGGGTTCGATTCCCATCAGCCGCCCCATTTGTTTTATTGGGCTATAGCCAAGCGGTAAGGCAACGGACTTTGACTCCGTCATTCGTTGGTTCGAATCCAGCTAGCCCAGTTTTCGGCGGCATAGCCAAGTGGTAAGGCAGAGGTCTGCAAAACCTTCACCACCGGTTCAAATCCGGTTGCCGCCTCTTTTGCGCTGCCGGTGTGGCGGAATTGGCAGACGCGCACGACTCAAAATCGTGTTCCATTAGGAGTGTCGGTTCGACCCCGACCACCGGTATTAGAGAGTACTTATTTAATTTATGCGGGTGTAGTTTAGTGGTAAAACTACAGCCTTCCAAGCTGTTGTCGTGGGTTCGATTCCCATCACCCGCTCCAATAATATAATGGGCCTATAGCTCAGCTGGTTAGAGCGCACGCCTGATAAGCGTGAGGTCGATGGTTCGAGTCCATTTAGGCCCACCATTTTATTTTTATTAAATTGTTCCGCAGTAGCTCAGTGGTAGAGCTATCGGCTGTTAACCGATCGGTCGTAGGTTCGAATCCTACCTGCGGAGCCATTTTATGGATTATGCCAAGTTCAAGGCATTTTTTTTATATGGGGAAGTACTCAAGTGGCTGAAGAGGCGCCCCTGCTAAGGGTGTAGGTCGGGCAACCGGCGCGAGGGTTCAAATCCCTCCTTCTCCGCCATACATATTTAAAATGCGCCTTTAGCTCAGTTGGATAGAGCAACGGCCTTCTAAGCCGTGTGTCAGAGGTTCGAATCCTCTAAGGCGCGTAAATATAGAAAATAAAATATAAAAAGGTCACAATCTTTCAGTCGAATGATTATGACCTTTTTTATTTATGTCTTAGGGTAAATGCAAATAAGGATGGCACAGAATCCTAGACAATCAATCGATACGTAATTTGATACTTTATCAAACAGACTTGCTGCTGCTATTGTCAAGAATGAAATCAGTAATAGTAAACCACTCCACAGGTAATGTTGAAATAAGCTATTATTTCAACATATAATACACTTATTAAGTGCACCGAGCACCTTTGGAGGTAATTATGAAAGCCACTATCACCGGAAATGATTCCTTAAGTAAACGAATTCTGCTCGATTTAAGTAACGGAGTAAAAGTATCCGAAATTCCAAAGCTTTATCCTGTCTCGTTAGATCAGGTAAAAAAACTATCCCAATTTAAAAAGATACTAGATTTAACAAAAAAAAATCTAGAAGAATACTATAGTCGAATGCACTTGCTAGGAATTAAAAGTTTACCTCTTACTCCCTTATTTAGACAGTCGGATTGGGGAGGTTTAGCTGAAATTCTTTCTGTTGTTACAGACAAAACAAGAAGGAATGAACTACAACTACTTATGACTTCCTTAAAAGAGAAACGGAGAAAGATTTATGAGTTTAAGGAAGAGGTAGATTTATCTCTATCCAAATTAGAGGCTATAGAAAAATCGCTAAAAATAAAGGAAAAAGAGTTGTTACAACGATTTAAAGAAATGAATGATAGGATGAACATGTTTAAAAAATATCCAGAACCATACCGTTCATTTCTAACTGAGTATTTAGGTTTGTATGAAGGGGAACTGGTATTAGTAAATAGATTAAATGTGCATTGGCAGCAAAGTTTACAGAAAGATGGAATAATCGTTTTTGATGAAAGTCATTATGTCTTTTTTATAAAAGATTTTCATAATTTTGTAGAATCATTAATATCTAGGCATAAGAAAGGTCTTGAATATCGCTGGAATCTAGATAAAGATACAAAGAAATTAGCGAAAACAACAATGCAAGTAGAAATACCCTATGACAAGAAATACAAGCTACCAAGTGCACTTAATGAACCCTTTATTAAATCTATTAATACAGTGAAACTTAAATTAGAAGAAATTAAAAATGAAAAATTGGCCATTGAACAATCCGTTAAAGAGGCAAAGAATAAAACTGTTCAATCTTATATAGAAATGACCGAAGTTTCCGAACCTCTTTCAATAAGAGACTTAAAACGGCATAGAGAATTACAGGATAAAGCTCTAAAATGGTTATTTCAGCACGGATTTGTTGCAGTTACAGAGTTTAACCTGCCTAATGGTAGAAAAGCTGATATCTTCGCTTATAACGAATCCCAAATCGCAATTTTTGAAATAAAAGTTTCATACAGAGACCTAGCAAATAACCAAAAATGGATGGGGCATTTACCCTATTGTCATGACTTTTATTTTTTAATACCTTCCAATCTTGAAACAGCAGTAGCTCAGGAAATTAAAAATGTTAATTGCGGGCAATTTATGGAGACACAAAACAGTATACAATTAATTTATGCTGATAAGCGCCAAGTAAGAGCCGTAACTCACGAAGAGCAATTAAAATTCCAGGCAGCACAGTTATTATCAAGAAAATTTATTTATGGGTATTAGAAGCCCTGCCAATTTTTTGGACCAATCTAAATCGCTGACATTAAAGTCTATTATCTGTAACTTAATACTTAATATATGCTGATTTTTTATCCACTTGACCATGGTATAATCAAAATGAAAAATTGAGAAAACAGGAGAAAAACAGAGGACTAAAGTTTGTGAAATAACATTAAAAAATCATTATTTCCCATCCTCTCTAAAAAGAGAATACGATTAAAATGACCGATTATGAAAGTTGCAATTTTATTTGCTATAAGATTGCATAGAAATTGTTCTCGATAATAGACTTTATGTAAACTAGACCTCTTTTGAATAAATAAGATTAATCCCTTTCTGTTGTTTATCACCCCATAGGTGTTTAACCAGCGCCTCAATATACGTCTGTAAAACAGATATCCATACTAAAAAACTCCTATTCTATAAAAAGAATAAGAGTTTTTTTACGCTTTAAAGAAATTAACAACGGAGAAGGAGGGATTTGAACCCTCGCGCCGGTTGCCCGACCTACGCCCTTTCCAGGGGCGCCTCTTCAGCCACTTGAGTACTTCCCCATAAAATATAAACTGGCTCCGCAGGTAGGATTCGAACCTACGACCGATCGGTTAACAGCCGATAGCTCTACCACTGAGCTACTGCGGAACAATTTAATAAAAGTAAAATGGTGGAGCCTAGCGGGATCGAACCGCTGACCTCCTGCGTGCAAAGCAGGCGCTCTCCCAGCTGAGCTAAGGCCCCAGATTTAATCACCTACAACCAAAAATAAAAAATAGGCCCCTAATTAATAGGGGCCTAGCCTGGCAACGTCCTACTCTCACAGGGGCAATGCCCCAACTACCATCGGCGCTGAGAAGCTTAACTTCCGTGTTCGGGATGGGAACGGGTGTGACCTTCTCGCCATTGTTACCAGACTATTTTGTT
>NZ_LT629728.1 GCF_900104575.1 Bacillus tuaregi | reverse complement strand
CCCGCCTGTCGGTTTTCAAGACCGATCCCTTCAGCCGGACTTGGGTATTCCTCCATCTATATGAAATGGATCTTGTAGGACTCGAACCTACGACCGGACGGTTATGAGCCGTCTGCTCTAACCAGCTGAGCTAAAGATCCTTAAAATCTTTAGTATAGCGGCAGAGGGGATCGAACCCCCGACCTTACGGGTATGAACCGTACGCTCTAGCCAGCTGAGCTACGCCGCCAATTAGTAAGCGTTATAATTATATATTATGGTGGAGCCTAGCGGGATCGAACCGCTGACCTCCTGCGTGCAAAGCAGGCGCTCTCCCAGCTGAGCTAAGGCCCCATAATAGATTTTAAATTGTTCCATGGTCGGGAAGACAGGATTCGAACCTGCGACCCCTTGGTCCCAAACCAAGTGCTCTACCAAGCTGAGCTACTTCCCGTAAACAAACGCGCCCGAAAGGAGTCGAACCCATAACCTTCTGATCCGTAGTCAGACGCTCTATCCAATTGAGCTACGGGCGCATTAATTGTAAGTTATTTTGTTTTTCAAAAAAACTCTGGTGCCGAGGACCGGAATCGAACCGGTACGGTAGTCACCTACCGCAGGATTTTAAGTCCTGTGCGTCTGCCAGTTCCGCCACCCCGGCAAAACTTGGAGCGGAAGACGGGGTTCGAACCCGCGACCCTCACCTTGGCAAGGTGATGTTCTACCACTGAACTACTTCCGCAAATATCGTTAATTATTTTACTACGTATAAAAACTATGGTGCGGGTGAAGGGAGTCGAACCCCCACGCCTTGCGGCGCTAGATCCTAAGTCTAGTGCGTCTGCCAATTCCGCCACACCCGCATATTAAAATGGTGAGCCATGAAGGACTCGAACCTTCGACCCTCTGATTAAAAGTCAGATGCTCTACCGACTGAGCTAATGGCTCATAATCATCATTTATCTTCAAATAATGATCTTTAGTCAAAAAAACTGCGGTTTTCTCGCAGATACTGGTGCCGGCCAGAGGACTTGAACCCCCAACCTACTGATTACAAGTCAGTTGCTCTACCAATTGAGCTAGGCCGGCAATATGGTGGAGGATGACGGGCTCGAACCGCCGACCCTCTGCTTGTAAGGCAGATGCTCTCCCAGCTGAGCTAATCCTCCATATAATAAAATGGTGACCCCTACGGGATTCGAACCCGTGTTACCGCCGTGAAAGGGCGGTGTCTTAACCGCTTGACCAAGGGGCCGTAATGAAATGTTTTACTTATTCTAGACAAAAATATAGCCCCTAATATATTTTAATAGGGGCCTAGCCTGGCAACGTCCTACTCTCACAGGGGCAATGCCCCAACTACCATCGGCGCTGAGAAGCTTAACTTCCGTGTTCGGGATGGGAACGGGTGTGACCTTCTCGCCATTGTTACCAGACTATTTTGTT
>NZ_LT629727.1 GCF_900104575.1 Bacillus tuaregi | reverse complement strand
GCGGATATGTTGGCAAAATCCGCGGATTTTATTTTTTAACAGAATCTATGCCACTGTCGAGTCTACTTCTCTGAAGTATATTTAATATTAAACCGTTCAATAATTGGTAGTATTTGTTAAAATGGTGATATCTTGCTGAAATCGCGGATATCTAGCCAAAAAGTGCGGATATTTAGCCGGAATCTGCGGATATGTTGGCAAAATCCGCGGATTTTATTTCTACGGAATCTTTAACTAAAATCATTCCTTTTCCATAGATAAAGCTAAAGAATCTCCCTACCGTTGCTCGCAATAAAAAAACAACGAACCCTTGATTCTGGATCAAGAATTCGTTGTTGGTTACGCGCCTTAGAGGATTCGAACCTCTGACACACGGCTTAGAAGGCCGTTGCTCTATCCTGCTGAGCTAAAGGCGCTCAGCGTTAGAATTATAATTATGTATGGCGGAGAAGGAGGGATTTGAACCCTCGCGCCGGTTGCCCGACCTACACCCTTAGCAGGGGCGCCTCTTCAGCCACTTGAGTACTTCCCCACATAAAAAATGCCAACTTCCTGTCAATATCAGAAAAGGCTCCGCAGGTAGGATTCGAACCTACGACCGATCGGTTAACAGCCGATAGCTCTACCACTGAGCTACTGCGGAAAATTGAATATTATTCCCTAAATGATGCTAGTGGTCTTGTGCGCTAAAAGCCTATGGCTTTTATTGCAGATTGCCCCTCTTCGAGGCATGCAATCGCTCTACCACTGAGCTACTGCGGAATAAAGAAATTTCTTTGCTGTTGTAAAAAACTTTGATGGGCCTAAATGGACTCGAACCATCGACCTCACGCTTATCAGGCGTGCGCTCTAACCAGCTGAGCTATAGGCCCATTAATGGAGCGGGTGAAGGGAATCGAACCCTCGACAACAGCTTGGAAGGCTGTGGTTTTACCACTAAACTACACCCGCAAAAGATGGCTGGGCTAGCAGGATTCGAACCTACGAATGACGGAGTCAAAGTCCGTTGCCTTACC
>NZ_LT629726.1 GCF_900104575.1 Bacillus tuaregi | reverse complement strand
AAACCAGCTAATAGATTGTCAAGAAAAATCTTTTAAATCGAAAACAACTTCATGCTATACTAAAAATGCGCAACTCAAATAACCCTCCGAACTTAATTTGGAAGGTTTTTGCTTTATTTGAAAATGCTGTTATTAAATAGTTTCTTGGAATGGTGTTTTCGTTTTTAACATCGCATAAATCCAGTGTAAAAGTTTATTAGCACATGCAATAATGGCTACTTTATAAGGCTTACCTTCTTCACGTTTTAAATCGTAGAAGGCACGTAATCGCTTATTTCGTGCAATGGTTTCATCAGTTGTTTTCTTTTTACGACTATCTCGAATGGAACACCGAACTGCTGTAAAAAGCATGTGGCGAAGCCTTGCAGAGCCTCGTTTAGTAATATGATTCTTCGTACCTTTAAAGCGACCTGATTCAAAAACACTAGGGTCAAGTCCTGCAAAGGCAACTAACTTTTTGGGATGACTAAACCGATCAATTTCTCCGATTTCAGAAATAATCGTGGCAGCGATTTTTTCACCTACACCGGGAATTGTTTGGAGTAGTTCATATTCTTCAAGTTGTACCGCCAACTTATCAATCTCACGCTCCAACGTAGAAAGTTGTTGGTGGTACGCTTGAAGTAAATCAATATACATATTCAGACTGACTAGAAGGCTTTGATATAGCGTTGACTGAAATGGATTGCGTTCTGCAGCTGCGATTAATCCTTCTGCTTTTTTATGCGCCCAATTAAATGAACGTGCTTTACAATGCCTATCAATAAATTGTGCAATTTCCTCCACACCAGCTTTTAAGACGGACTCCGAGGTAGGGAAGGTTTGTAAAGTTTTTAATGAAACCTCGGCATACAAATCGCCAAAAACACCTTTATACTCTGGAAATACTTGATCTAACACAGCTTGAAATTGAAGCTTTGTTTGAACCATAATTCCCGTCATATTTTCATGTTGTCTTGTCAGATGCCGAAGATTTAATAACTGAACACCACGCTTTTTCTGAGGCTCTAAATCCTCCTTGTAATACAGTTCGCCTAAGTGATAAGCATCAATGGCATCTGTTTTGGTTTTTCGTAAGCTAGAACTTTTTGCCCGGTAGGATACCAATGGATTTACGATAATCACAATGTACTCTCTTGCTTCTAAAAACTGTACAACTGGGGCATGATAGTGACCTGTTGACTCCAAAACGACAGGTGGTTTCATCCCTGCTTGACGCTCTAAATCGAGTAAATAAGAGTGTAACTCTTTTAGACCTTCCACCGTATGTTCAACCTTCACACTGTTTTTATAGGGCATCTTTTTATCCAAGAACATTTGAATCTGACTTTCACCTTTAGCGACATCCAGACCAACAACTGGATTCATAGTTTATCTCCTCCTAGTGTAGTGGATTGACCGGTAACCTCTATCTAGCTTGTCATTCATATATTCGCTTGTTATACGGGATCTCAATGTCCCAACCAGCCTAATCATGTGTTAACAAGTAGAGGGCGAACAGTTTAGTTGTCGGGATCAAGTCCCACGGGTGCGTCCGTTCTACCCCGGCTACTATCAATCTATAAATTGAATAAAAAATAGTCAACCAGATTTCTCTGGCTGACCTTATAATACGAA
>NZ_LT629725.1 GCF_900104575.1 Bacillus tuaregi | reverse complement strand
AGATTGTTTGACTTGCTCATAAGTTGTCTTTATTAAAAAAGACTAAAAGTTAAAACGTTGACGTTTCTGCTTTGTTTAGTTTTCAAAGAACAATTCTTAATTTATTATCGCCTTATCAGCGACAAAAAATATTATAACACGCATAATTCGCCGAAGTCAACTTCTTTTTGAAGTTTTTTTCTTCCGTAATTTCTCCATCATCATTATATTAAATTTGTAGAGTTTTATCTTTTTCTAGCAATATCCAATATCGAAGTGACGGATACATATAATATCATCTTACCAACTCAAAATCAATATCCATTTTAAAGAATAATCTATACTATGTAACCAAAATCATTTGAGGTATTTTATCAAGCGTCTCTTAAGTAAAGAAATAGCTTTAATTGTTGTCTAGAAGCATCGTGGTCCATTTTAAGAAAATGTATAATTATTGGTTAAACTATTGTCTTTTTAAATTCCTTCAAAGGGGTCTAAAATATTCAAACTAGCATTTGAATATTTTAGAATAGGGACTCTAAATTAGTTGCTTTTTAAAAATTAGACAACTTATAGGTATAAAATCCTCTCCCCTGCATCTCATATCAGTGCATTACTGCATCAGTGATGCATCTTCGAAGTTTAAAAAAACTCTTGAGCTTATAAAAATAAGTAAAACAACAGAGAATAGTGAGGCGAAAAGACCCAAATGAATTTACTGGCTATTGAACTAAATGTCATATTTTAAATTTTACTTTGATAGTTTCTTTATCCATTATGTAGTCCAACAAATAATTTAGAATGGAAGAAAATCCTACAGCCTATTCGAAGATAATAGGGTCAGATGAAATACATATTATATTTCAATCTTAAGCGTTCAAAAAGCAGTAAGATATCTTAACAAGGTATTTTAACTAGCTGTTGAATCCAATGTGAGTGAATAAGATAACTCAACTTATCTTTAAACTTAATAGGTTTCTCCTAATTCTAAATTTTAAGCTACCAACAGAGACCAAAATATGTTTCACCCTCTGTTCCTATTATCAATTTATTCCTTTCCCGCCTTTCATGAATCAGTGATGCATTGGTGCATTGATGTAGTTTTATGGATTAAAACATCAAATAAGTTACAAAAATATATAGAGAAGGAAAAGAGGGAAGTTATTTTAAAAATTGTTCTGAAAGTAATTGGACAAGCATATTTTGAAGTGTGTTCAGTGATAGAATTTATCACCATATATTTAATAACCTAAGTAAGGAGACGATTTTTTTATGGGTATTTTAAATAGTTGTTCGGAGGCTGCAAAGAAAAGAAACTTAGGGAATAAAAGATGTGTTCGATTTAGTGTCTCTGTTAATAATGAATATGATAGAAAACTTTCTAGATTGTCAACATCATGTGGAATGAGTAAATCTGAAATGTCTGATCAACTTTTAAGAATCGCTTTAGACTCACCTAATGTAATTGCATGGTTACAAGAACGATATAATAAAGTAGAAGAGTATAAGGTCCGGCCTACTTTGATTAATAATAAGCTTTATTATTAAAATTAGAAAAAACACAGCTGATTTTAGCTGCGTTTTTTATTAGGAGTTTTTTTCATATAAATACTTTTCTAAAGCTTCTTCAACTAATAGATAGATATTTTTTTCTTGTATTAGAGCTTGCATTTTCAATTCCTTGTGTAAATCTATCCGTAAATCAAATGATACCCGTTTTCTCTCAGCTTTTCTATTTTCCTTTCTTGTTTCGTTTATTTCTTCTTTCGAATCAACGTTCCTTTCTTCCTCAACTATTCCACTTAATACTTGTGAAGGTGTAATAACCTTTTGTTGACGCTTCATATTCTTAATATCATTCACCTTTGACACGTTCCATCAACTCCTTATAAAAACTTCTATAAGTTTCTAACGCTTGTTTTAATTCTGGATTATCTTTAAATCCATATAAAGATAATCTTCCAATAGGTGCTTTTCTTGTAATAATGGTTTTAAACACATCTTCTGGGTAGTCTTCCTCAATTATTTCATTGAATGCTTTTGCATCATTACGTCTCATATCATTTAAAGTTCGAAGGATTCCAATAACTTTTGTATTACGTCGGCCAAAATTATTTGCACTAATGACAGAATCCATAAAATTATGAATAGCAGAATAGCACCAGTTTGAACTTTCAAATAACACCACAACATATTCACTTGCACATAAAGAGTTCATAGTTTCTTCACTTAATGCAGGTGGTGTGTCAATAACAATAAAATCATAATCATCTCGAATTTGATCCAAGATTGTATCTAATATCAAGCTAGGATTACTATTAAATTGTGCTATCTGACCTTTATACGTTTGCTTAGTATAAAGCCAGCGAGAAAACGTAGCTAAAAAGTTGTTGGCTGGCAGTAAATTAAGGTTTTCACTAATCGGAACTATATATCTTTTAATATTATTTTGTTGAAGAGCTTCCAATATTGATTTATCTACAAATTCATTCGACGCTCTTCTAGATAACAGCTCAGTTAAATTACCCTGTGAGTCCATATCTATGGCTAATACACGATATCCATCTTCTTGTAATAAATAAGATAATATCCCAGTTGTTGTTGATTTACCACAACCACCTTTTTGAATTCCCATTGTTATAGTAATGGCCAAAAAAAGCACCTTCCTTTCTTCTAACGTTGTTTTCTTCATTTCTTTTTTATTTCATTCTATAGGCAGTAAAATAAATCCTTCTACACACTATTAAACAAAAATAATCTTGTTAAATTTTATCTATGGTTTTGAAGTACCTTAGATATTTTATAAAAAATCAAAACCTTTCGTTTTTTTGTGGGTTTTGAATGAAATTTAATTTATATAGGTTAGTTTAAAAAGAAATTAATTTAAAAGGAGCACACAGTTTGTTTTATTGTTTTACATATATATATTTTAATTGTTTTATATGTTTTAATTGTTTTCGGGAGCCATAAACCCTTGATACTTAAGGGTTTATGGCTGTTAAAGATAACAAAAATGGTGTTAAAGATAACAAAAATGGTGTTAAAGATAACAAAAATGGTGTTAAAGATAACAAAAATGGTGCTGCAAAGATAACAAAAATGGTGTTAAAGATAACAAAAATGGTGTTAAAGATAACAAAAAAAACTTTTGTTATAGTTAGCAATTTGTAATAATATAACGTAGAGAATAAGAAGGGGTGATACTTTTTTGTGTTACCAACAGAAATAATTGAAGTTAATAGAAATAACTTTGTGACAAAATCTAATAGATTAATCGAGGCAAATTATAAACTCGGAGTTATAGAGCAAAAAATCATTCTTTGTTTAGCAAGTAATATTCAACCGACAGATTCTGATTTTAAAACTTATACGTTGCCAATCAAAGAATTTACGAATCTACTTGGGTTAAGAGGGACACCTAAGTATACGGAGTTAAGGAAAATCACAAAAGAGTTAATGCAAAAAGTGTTTGAGATTCGCATTAATAGAAAAGTAATCCAGGTTGCCTGGTTAAGTTATGTAGCTTATAACGAGTCAGAAGGTACGATTGATATCCGTTTTGATCCCTTTTTACGACCTTACCTTTTAGAACTCAAAAGAGAGTTCACAAGCTATAAGCTTGAAAATGTAGTGAAGCTGAAAAGTTCCTATGCAATTCGTATCTACGAATTGCTAAAACAGTATGAAAAAATTCAAGAACGGACATTTTTGTTGAATGATTTACGAGAATTACTTGGCATTGAAAATTTGTATCCTGCGTACGGAAACTTTAAACAACGTGTATTAATACCAGCACAAAAAGAACTGAATAATAAAACAGATATTTCTTTTAAATTAGAAGAAATTAAGAATGGAAGAAAAGTTTCAAAAATAAAGTTTATCATTCAATCTGTTGAACCAAATAAAGGGGAACAACTAAGTTTATTTGAAGAAAACTTAGAAGAATTTAAATTTGCGAATTCTGTTACTCATCAAGTGAAAAAACTAGGTTTAAAAATGGGTCTACAGTTAACGAATGAGGTCATTCATTCCTGGGAAAAATATGGAATGGAAAATGTGTTATTACTGATGGGGAAAATTAAAGAACGTAAGGACATTGATAATCCAATTGGGTATATAACAACTGTTCTTAAGACGACAAGATTTACTAATAAAGAGTCAGATCCTAAAGATTTACTAGATCAAACTATATTATCTTATTTAGTTTCGTATTTCAGTAAATCAAAAGAACCTATGTCTGATTGGTTTATTTCTGAAAAAGCAATTGAAAAATTGCAAGTACACTATTCTATGAAATTAGATCAGGCTAAAGCGAAATTCGAAAAAATAAAAGAAGAACTTTTTAAAGTATTAGGTGTAACAGACTATACAATAATCAAATCTGCAGAAGAAAAATTGAAACAACAACAGGAAATAGAAGAATTACTAAAGAAATTACAATTAACTAAATAATATAGACATAACAAAAATGGTGTATTTTGAGAAAAAAAGGAAACTCCTAATATATATCATATAGATAGTTTTATGTTTTTTTTATTTTGAAATAATTGTCATAAATTTATAACAAGGTTTAATTCGCGGAAGATGACTTCCTTAAATGTCTGTGGTATTATAAAGGTAATATACTTGACAGGGAGGTTTCTAAATTGAAAAAAAAATCTTCTGAAGTTGCTCCGCTGATACAAGACTTTTGTGACTGGTTACAGGAACAAAAGAAATCTCCGAATACAATCAAGACATACAAACGTGAATTAGAAAAATATCAAGAGTGGCTTCAAGAGAGAGACGTGGATATTCAGGGTTTAAAAAAAATGGATATTCAATCTTATATTTATTATTTAGAAGAACAACAAAAAAGTATAACGACCATTGATAAAACTGCTGGCATTATCCGTACTTTTGCTAAATATCTTAGAAAGCCTGAGTTAACTTTTGGATTAGAACTAAAACCAGTAGAAAAAAGTATCGATATCGATACTTTATCTGTCACAGAGTATAATCAGTTATTAAAGGATGTTAAGGAAGAAGATAATTTAAGAAATGTAACTATTGTCTATGTTCTTCTTCATACAGGAATTCGTGTATCGGAATTGTGTAATTTAAATCGATCACATATCAATTTAAAGAAGCATGAGTTAACCGTACAAAAAATAGATGAACAAAGGGTTATCCCTCTTTCAAATGAAGCAAGAGAGTATTTGCAGATATATCTGGATTGTCATGGTCATGAGGCTGTTTTTGTATCTGCTACAGGTGAACGTCTTTCGGAGAGAGCAGTACAATATATGTTAAAAAAATATAATGTAACCCCACAAAAACTTCGACATACTTTTTGCCAGCGCTTAATTGATAACAAAGTCGATGTAGAAACTGTCTCTCGATTAGCTGGTCATAAAGATATTAACGTGACTAAAAAATATGTAAAAGTTCAAATGAATAAACGTAAAGTAGAAGCAGCGATTAATGATGCTTTTACGAATAAAATAGGTTAAACGTCGAAGTGTATTTAGTTTATTTATACTCCTTTCAATTGATAGGAGTTTTTTATTGAAAAAGAATTGATTTCTAGTAGAAAAGCTGATAATATTAGAACCCGTTATAAATCTATTGGTTATTTATAGGATTAATAGAAGTGTAACTCGAAAAAGTGGAAACTCACAAAAAGAAGTTGACTTCCATGATTAATGGTGTTATAGTAATAAATGTCGCTGAAACAACAGCTTAGGAAAAGTGAAAAAGTTGTTGACTTCAACGAAAATGAAGTGTTATAATATTTTTTGTCGCTGATAAGGCGATAATAAATTAAGAATTGTTCTTTGAAAACTAAACAAAGCAGAAACGTCAACGTTTTAACTTTTAGTCTTTTTTAATAAAGACAACTTATGAGCAAGTCAAACAATCT
>NZ_LT629724.1 GCF_900104575.1 Bacillus tuaregi | reverse complement strand
GTTCACAGACTACAAAAATTGACTCGTGCCCGTCGTGAGTTAGTCCAAGAACAAACGGCTACAAAAAATCTTATTCGTGTGTATGTGGACCATATATTTCGTGAGTTTCAAGGGAAAAGTGTATGGATAAATGGAAAGCGTAAACATGTACAAATTTTTTCGGATTTCTGGGGAAAGTCTTCACTCTATTTTATGCGTCATTGTCTCCATCCAAGTGACATCCTTACCCTTGGAAAAAAGGGATTACGAGCCCTTTCAAAACAAGTAAATCTTAAGTTGCGCGAACAAACCATTGATTGTCTGCTTGATTACGCAAAACATTCCATTTCTCAAGCGAAAGAACAATTAGAAGTCGAACAATTTTTACTTATTCAAAGTCTAGATCGACTAGATATGTTGGATACGCAGATTAAATTATTAGAAAGAAAAATTGAAGATTTATTTGTTCAAACGGACGGAGCCGTCATCCTTAGTGTTCCCGGAATTGGAGTTGTCACTGGAGCAGAACTATATGCCGAGATGGGGGATATTTCTGATTTCGACCATGCAGGGCAGCTAATTAAAATGGCAGGAACGAATCCTATCGTTAAGCAATCGGGAGGGAAAAAGCCCTCTTATCATGCGATATCTAAGCAAGGAAGGCGAACCTTTCGAAATATAACATATCAAGTGGGAAAATCCCTGTCTATGAACAACCCTGAAATGAAACAGAAGTATGCGGCATTAAGAGATCGTGGAAAACTTCCAGGTCAGGCGTATATCGCTCTAGGAAACCGAATGATTCGTCTAGCTTTTTCAATGATCAAACACCAAACATTATATCGTACAGACCAACCTGACTACGTTTTATACAAACAATTACGAAAGAAACTGTACAAGGCCAATGTTAAACAATTCTATGAAAGGTTTGTCATCTCAACAAGTTCCCAGATTGCCTAGACTATGTGTTTATTTCAAAAATTCTACCCTTTTGTGCCTATTACAATATTAATTTATGTAAGTAAAGTAGACTCTTAATTAGATTTGATTTTATTTAAATGGAGCTCCTCTAGGACGTTAGATCACATTGTACCTCGTGCCTGAGGCATAGACCTCGTGTGCCAGCCTTATGGATCTTGTCCTGCAAGTACGAATAATACGTGAAAACTAAGTTTATATTCACTAGGCTGTATCCTCTGCAAGATGAAAACGCAAGATCCTTTCACGTTCTAGAGGAGCTCTATATAAAAACTCTGTGATAGTTGAACTAGTTCCAAAAATTGGAAACCCTAGTTTTACTTTAGGTCGGCCTTTTTTTGATAAATTTCACGCTTGACTAATTTACCATTATACGCTGGCACCGTT
>NZ_LT629723.1 GCF_900104575.1 Bacillus tuaregi | reverse complement strand
AAAGGAGCATTCCTGTTAGAAGAATTTTCGGGGACTTGAACAAAAAAGAGCCCTCTTGGTATGATACGGGGTGTCAAATCGTGTGGCGAAATGACCCCTAACTTAGTTAACCAAGGAGGACTCCAAAGTGGATTTTAACGAAAATCAGAAAATAAATCAAGTCACCGAGAATACACTCGTAGTCGGAATTGACATTGCCAAGCGAAAACATTTTGCTTGCTTTGTAGATGACCGTGGTCGGGTGCTCCAAAAATCTTTCCCAGTATTACAGTCTAGTGATGGCTTCCAGTGGTTTTATCAACGTATTTTGACTGCAATGAAAGAATACGAAAAAACGGAGGTCATTGTTGGGATTGAACCAACAGGCCATTACTGGCTAAATTTAGCCTATTTCCTTGAAGAACGGGGTATTCCCCTGGTCATGACCAACCCTTTGCACGTTAAAAAGTCAAAGGAATTGGATGACAATTTACCAACAAAACATGACCGTAAAGATGCGCTAGTAATCGCTCGTCTTATTAAAGATGGACGCTTCAGTTATCCACGTATCTTGAAAGACATGGAGGCTGAACTTCGTGTTGGATCAACGTTTAGAGGGAAATTGACAGAGGAACTTAGTGCTGTCAAAAACATGATTATACGCTGGTTAGATCGCTATTTTCCTGAGTTTACTCAGGTCTTTCCGTCATTTGGAAAGATGGCAATGGCTGTACTAGAATGTACCCCATTTCCGAGTGATCTCCATCAGAAACAAGCTGATGAGGTTTTATCCCTTTATCGAAAGATCGAGGGGCTCAAATCTCCCCAACGACCAAAAGCAGTGCGCCTCATTGAAGTCGCTGCTTATTCCATTGGAGTAACAGAAGGACGTGAGATGGCCCGTATTGAAATCGCCACGCTCGTTCGCCGTTACCATCAGCTGGAACAAGATATCGAGAGGATTACGGGGCACTTAGTTGAGCTTGTAAAAACTTCTGTAGAGTACGAGTGGCTATCAACGGTACCAGGACTAGGAGATACAACGATAGTTGATTTATTAGCTGAAATCGGAAGCTTTTCATACTATGAAGACCCACGCCAACTAATCAAACTCGCGGGGTTGACATTACGAGAGAGTTCTTCCGGACAGCACAAAGGGCAAAAGCGCATCTCCAAACGTGGCAGAAGAAAGCTGCGTGCCCTCCTATTTAGAGTCATGATGCCGATGATTCGC
>NZ_LT629722.1 GCF_900104575.1 Bacillus tuaregi | reverse complement strand
GTAAGCCCGTATTCAAACGACGCATATAAATAGAGCTGCACCTCCTGTAATATGATCATATCAATATTAAAGGGAGGTGCTTTTCATATGCCAGATCAAAAACTGACTATTGTTCCCGTTACACTTCTTCCTGAAAATAAAAGTAACTCCGTGTCACCACCAACCAGCTCTTCCTCTAGCATCTGCACAATCAAAACGGCAAATGCGGAAATCCTCTTTTATAATGGTGTAGACGAGCACATCATCCTAACAATCATGAGGGAGTTGAAGCATTGGTGAAACATGATTATACGGATGTGAAAAATATCTATATTGTTTGTGGAAAAACGGATATGAGAAAGGGCATTGACGGATTAGCTGCCCTGGTTCAAGATTCTCTTGAATTAGATCCTTATGGGGATTCGATATTTCTTTTTTCCGGATGGAAGAAAGATAGATATAAATGTTTATATTTTGATGGAGATGGTTTTGCCCTTCTCTATAAGCGTTTAGATAATGGGAAGTTACAATGGCCTAAAGATGAACAAGCAGTACGTAATCTATCCCAAAAACAGCTCAGGTGGCTGCTCGAAGGCTTAGCTATTCAGCAACCAAAAGCTATTCAATCATCGGAAAAAGGAACTTTTTAAACACTATTATTTTTTCTTTATCTCCACGTTCGAACTGGTTATAATAATAAGAACGAAAACGAACGGAAAGTGGTGAATGATATGGTGAAAGCTTCTTCTACGAATGAAAATCAGAACGAGAAAATAATTCGGCTGCTTGAAGAGCAGTTGGCTCATTCAAATCAACAAAACAAAGAATTATCGAAACAGATTGAAGCATTAACCGATCAAGTACGCCATTTAACTAAGCTTTTATATGGATCAAAAACTGAAAAAACGAAATATAACGCACCAGACGGGCAAGGTACGTTATTTGATGATGACCCGGTTTTTAGCGAACCTGAGCACACAGAAGAACAAAGCCAACAGACTATTTCTTATACTGTTGTACGAAAAGTTCAAAAGAAAAAACGAAATGATTCACTGCATGATGGCATTGAAGTAGAAGCTATCCACCATCATCCGGAAAATACGACTTGTGACTGTTGCCAAGACCAAATGATTGAAATAGGCAGTTCAATCGTACGTGAAGAGGCTGAATTTATTCCTGCCAGAATGAAGAAAATACAACATATTGAGCATGCATATGAATGTAAGAATTGTAAAAGTGATCTATCTCAAAAAGCGCAAATAAAACGTGGAAAAGCACCGCAACCTCCCATTCAACGTAGTATCGCTGGTCCAAGCGTTCTTGCCAAAGTAATACATGATAAGTTTTCACTATACTTACCACTATACCGACAGGTAAAGGAATGGGATCGTTCTGGTCTGAGTACTAATGATAAGAACCTTTCAAATTGGGTTATTCGTGCATCGCATGATTGGCTATTGCCTATTTACGAGAATATGAAGCATTTAATGATGTCTAAATCGCTCATGCATGTCGATGAAACATATGCACAAATTATCAATCGATCCGATGGGAAATCTGGACAAACCAATGCTTATAATTGGGTATTTCGAAGTGTGCCGAGTCAAGGACCAATAATAACTCTATTTCAAAGTTCATTATCACGTGGTCGATCTGTTCTTGAAAATTTCATTAAAGGATTTTCCGGAACGATTATTTGTGATGGTTATTCTGCCTATGACAAAATTGAAGGTGTCACTTTCGCCAATTGCCTTGCGCACGTTCGTCGCTATTGGTTAAAAGTGGAGAGCAAAAACGGACATATCGGTGTAAAATATTGCGATGAATTATATCGATTGGAAAGGCAATTCAAACACTTGTCTCCAAGTAAGCGCAGAAAAAAACGACAAAAATACTCAAGGCCAATCCTTGAGGAATTTCTAGACTGGGTTGAAAAATCCCCATTCTTCGGCAAAAATGCGCTTGCGAAGGCAGCAGAATATACCTTAAACAGAGCGAATGGTTTAAAAGCATTTTTGATGGATGGTCGTATTGAAATTGATAATAATCCAGCTGAAAATGCCATCCGTCCAAGTGTAGTGGGCCGAAAGAACTGGATCCACTCAGTAAGTGAGGCTGGCGCAAAGGCCAATGCCATCTGTTTAAGTATTGCAGAAACTGCAAAAGCAAATGGTGTGGATTTTTATCGCTATCTATTGAAGTTACTGACGGATTTACCTAATCTAGATATCTATCAACAATCGGATATTTTAAATCAATATATGCCTTGGTCAAAAATGATCCAAGCTGAATGTGGAATTAACATGAAATAGCCGTACATCTGACAAAAAAAGTCATGATATACGGCTATTTGTCATGCATACCGGAAAGGTGCGCTTATTTTTATAATTCGGGCTTACT
>NZ_LT629721.1 GCF_900104575.1 Bacillus tuaregi | reverse complement strand
GCCTCATAATAATGCCCTGTCGTTTCAACCCCTACAACTACCTTCATATCGTTGTGAACAATCGCTGTTTGGATTTGTTTTTTTAGTACCTCAAAACCAGTTAAGGAAGCATCAAACTCAAATGGTTTTACTATTATGTCGCCATAAAATGTAGAGATCATGGCCTTATGTGTATATTTCGCTGCATCTACTGCCACCAGTAATAAATTCTCTGTACCTGTTTCCCTAATAAATTGTGCCCATCGACTTCCGTTTTTGCCCTGAATATGATTGAATAAGTTATAAGCCATCATTTTCATCTCCTTGTGGTAGGGAATTGTAGTTGGAAGTTCTGTGATAGGTACTTCCATTTTACAATGAAAACGGTGGCCTTTTTTTATTTACTTATAACTATTTACTATACTAGGCACCACCAATTATTCTCGACTTTCCATTTGTGGTGCCTGACACCGTTTATCTTCTGTTTATCTAACTTATCAGCCAAACTGCCACACGCTGTGGCTGAGGTTTCCATACCGGAAGCTACGGTGTAGAAGCTTGGCCCTCTTCGAAGCATCCGCCGCTCCCATCGCATAAAGCAATGGAACAAAATGCTCCTTTCCATACGGTGGAACAGCAAAGCTAGCATGCGGAGCTAACGTTTCATAGTTAAACAGCTCAGCAGTTTCCCAGCTGGTCAGCTTCTGTTCAATCCACTCATCAAATTCTGCTGCCCAGGCTTCAGTCCCCTTGCCGTCCATTTCCCAATTTACCGCTCGAAGGTTATGAACCGTCCCCCCGCTGCCAATCATCAATATATCCTGTTCTCGTAAAGCTGACAGGGCCCTGCCAATTTCATAATGCTGCTCAGGCTTTAGCCGCTGGTTCACAGACATAGAAATAACTGGTATATCAGCATGGGGATAAAGCATTCTTAGCACGACCCATGCACCATGGTCTAAGCCCCGCATTGTGTCTACCTCAAAGGGAATACGCTGCTGAGCAAATAGTGCTTTTATTTCCTCGGTAATCTTTTGATCTCCCTTTGCCGGATATTGAATCCTGTATAACGCCTCAGGGAAGCCGCCAAAATCATAAATCGTATCAAACTCTTCTACATCACTTACCTTTTGCACTACGCTCTCCCAGTGGGCAGAAAAGAGGACAACAGCCTTTGGCTTTGGCCATGCTTTTCCCAGCTCACGCAAAAACTGTGTATACTCATTCTCCTCAATCGCTAGCAGCGGTGCTCCATGGGCAATAAAAAGGGAAGGCATCATTTCGTATTCCTCCTTTTAGGCTGCGGACTTTCTCAAATCATCCTGAGAAAGTAATCCTAATTCCTATTCAGTATCCTTGCACCATTTATTATAACCAAGAATGAGTATGAACCACCTTTAGATGCTTATGGTTGGATTTTTTACTCAAGAAAAAGAGGCTGGGACAAAACCCTCCTCTGAAATGAAAAAACCGGTGAAATTTTACGACAAGTAAAATTTCACCGGTTTTAAATATTTTTACATTAAATAAGGACCACTTCTGATAAAATTAAGTTACCACACCAAATAAAATCAGAAAGAAGGGTCCTTATGTTTAAAGATTATAACATGAATCAACTAGTTTTGCCTCTAGATTTAGCAGTTAGATTACAAGAAAATGATATCGCCTTTTCTATCCACCATTTAGTTGAAAGTATTCCTCACGAAGCTTTCGATTCCTTCGTCCGTTATACTGGTTGTCCATCCTATCACCCACGCATGATGCTTAAAATTATTTTATGTGGTTATACGCAATCCGCCTTTTCAGGTCGTAAAATTGAAGACTTGACGAAAGACAGTATCCGTATGATGTGGTTGGCACAAGGCTACGAGCCAAGTTACCGTACGATTAATCGTTTCCGAGTTGATCCTAATATGAAAGAGCTAATTCGCCAATGTTTTGTCCAGTTCCGTTGTCAATTGGTCCAAGAAAAGCTCATTGATCAAGAGGCTATTTTTATTGATGGTACGAAAATTGAAGCGAATGCCAATAAATTCACGTTCACTTGGAAGAAAGCTGTGGAGAAGCATCACAATAATCTCGTTGAAAAATCAAATCAACTGTACAACGAGCTACTTGAAAAACAAATCATTCCAGAAATAAAACGTGAAGATGAGGAGCAGCTGTCGATTGAAGAGCTCACACAAATCGCTAAAAAGTTAGAAGAGGTTGTCGAGGACTATTCACAAAAAATTGACCGCTCCGATGATGTCGCTATGCGTAAACAATTACGTAGTGAACGAAAAACACCCAAGCAAATCGTGAAACAAGTATATGACTGGATTACACGTAAGCAGAAGTACGAAAAGGATTTTGAGATTTTTGGCACACGTAACAGCTATTCAAAAACAGACAAAGATGCGACGTTTATGCGAATGAAAGACGATTATATGAAAAACGGACAACTAAAACCCGGCTATAATGTACAAATCGCAACCGAAAGGCAATACACATTAGCGTACGGTGTTTTCGCTAACCCAACCGATACGAAAACATTAACGCCCTTCCTTGATCAAATAGAAGAACAGTACTTTGAATTACCAGAACATATTGTGGCGGATGCCGGTTACGGCAGTGAACAGAATTATGAAGATATTTTATCGAAACGTAATAGAACGCCATTGATTACATACAATCACTACTTAAATGAGCAGAAAAGAAAGTTCAAAAAGGATCCGTTCAAAACAAGTAACTGGGCTTATGAAGAAGCGAGTGATACCTACACGTGTCCCAATGAGAAACAACTGACGTTTCAATACCATTCAACACGTACAGATAAAACAGGATTCCAGCGTCAATTTAAGGTTTATGAATGCGAAGAGTGTACAGATTGTCCGTTGCGATCATTATGTACAAAAGCGAGAGAAGGTACGAATCGTAGGCTCATGGTAAATGAGAAATGGGAACAACAAAAAGAATATGTACGAAATAAGCTTTCAGAAGAAGAAACCGGTTCAATTTATCGTCAACGTAAAATTGATGTAGAACCAGTGTTCGGGTTCCTGAAGGCTAATTTAGGTTTCACACGATTTTCAGTTCGTGGAAAACCGAAGGTTGAGAATGAAATCGGTCTCGCATTGATGGCCGTGAATTTAAGAAAATATGCGGCAAGGGGGTAACCCCTCAGTCGCATAAACCAAGAATAAAATGAAAAAGGTGAAATCGACTGCGCGATTTCACCTTTTTCATTTATAGAAGCTAGTTATGTCCCAGCCTC
>NZ_LT629720.1 GCF_900104575.1 Bacillus tuaregi | reverse complement strand
GAATAATGGAATGGTATTCTTGTCCGTTTGGAAATACTCCTGTTTTAATTTGTTGCTTCTCCACACCTTTTCTAGTTTTCGCCATTAACTTATGAAGCAGGTCTGTTTGATTAGAATCTAGTTCACCATGTACAGCAAATTTATATCCAAATTCTATGTTTTCGACAGCCTCTAAAAAAATCCCAATCGGATCAATTCGTCTTTCAACAATAAATGTACGAAGATTGCCTTGAAAATCCCTCAATGAAAAAGATTCGATCAATGGCTCTAAATCAATTTCGAGCTCCTCTGCCATGAATTTGTTATAGCACTCCATACAAAATAACTGACTGCCATCTTCCCCATTAAGATGAACCTTCACCTCATTTGAACCACAATGCTCACACTTATTCATATCGTCACCTGCGGGTTTTTCTTCCATTTTATCATAAGCCAATGCACTTCAAACGTTTGCATTCCACAAATTCACAAGCCACTTTCCCGCTAGTTCCCTATATAACAATAATGAAGGAAGTCCGAAAAAAATACAGTTAGCGAGGGATACTCGATGAATTATGTCCAAGAAATGTCTTCATTTTACAATTGGTTGAAATCTAACCCACTCTCTCCGTCAGCAATTACTTTATGGCATGGATTAATGCATATGCAGAATCAGGCTGGCGGGAGTGAGACCTTTTCAGTATCCGAGACGGTGTTGTGTGTGAAAACAAATATATCGGGCCGTACTATACGTAAGGCTAGACAAGAGCTTCAGGAGAAAGGCCGTCTGAATTTTGTTTCAAAGCAGGGAAAATCAGCATTTTATCAAATGATTCCTTTTCACGCTGAGAGTTCATCACCTACACGTCAGCAGCCAGACCAGAATGCTGTGGAAAAGAATCCATCCGTTCAGGTTGAAAAAGAAGAGAAAGAAGCTCCCGCTTGCAAAATAAATTCCGATTTCCCTCGGGGCGTCACAGTGACCATCCCTTTCTGCGTTCCACTTCTCAGGCAGTTACACTTACTTCAATTGTATAATCAAATTTAATTTTTAAAATTCCTTTTGCAATCTTATCTACGTGCCACCACCAATCCTTTAATGGCCTATCGATCTCGGAAAAGTTAATTTCATCTTTTAAAAAATTATAAATCGGTTCTGCCTTGTTTATGAATTTTAGATCATATACTAATAATTTTCGTTTTTGTTCATTGTTTAATAAATTTTTAACACTTTCTAGAAAATCTCTTTCAACAATCACGAATTGATAAAATTCGATTGTACTTGCTCCGAAATCGTCTATATAATCCCCATAATCTTCTATGATACCGTCGATGTTATATTCATTAAGATTCATCCCTCATTACCTCCTTTACTGTTCCTAGATACGTATATCCTCTTTCTTTAGACAAATATACACGATATGGTTTCTTATCAATCATATACGCTGATTCCATTACAGTGTTTTCACCTACTATAACCGTCCATTTTGTTTCTGGATTAGCAAACACATAATAGTTCTGTTCATACCCCTTAAGATAGTACAAGTATGTTTCATTTTCTTTGTCATTAATCATATTAATGATGATGCTCTCATACATCTCTAACGTAAAGTCTGCAGGAATATGACATCTTCTTATTCTTTTTTCTAGATGCTCAATGTCTTTTCCTTTTTTCCAGTTTATACCGTTTTTATTTACTTCATTTATTATATGTCGTATCTTCTCTCTTGTCTCACTATGCACTTTCACTATTCCCTTCTTTACGTTTACGCTATACAGGAAAGACAGGGCGAATTCCTACAAGAGTTACTCTATGAAGCAGCAGAACCTCCCCTATGCTTCTGAAAAATATCAATTTCCAATTTTTGATGGTTCATGTGACGAAATATACTTCTCCCGCTTCTGCTTCATCGTCCCTATATAAAAGTCTAGTATATGGCGAATATCCAAATAACAAGGTGCGATAGGGTATTCATTTTTAAAAAATTGAAAGCTGCTCCATGGATAGAATTCAGGTTTTTTGACCATTTTGGCTTCTACTGGATTTAAATGAATATATTTGCTCACCTCAAGCATTCCTTCTTTATCTTCTATCATTTTGTCATAATAGCGTTTTTCAAACACATGGCCGGTTAAACGATAGCGGGTATTATAATAATTGGCGTAGCGTTTATTGATGAGGGACATGATTTTTGAAAGAGGGACTTCCTTTGAACGGATTTGTAGATGAAAGTGGTTTGTCATTAGGCAGTAAGAGGCGAGTTCAAAGGGGATTTTTTGATGGAGCTGCTCTAAGATATGAAAAAAGGCTAAGAAATCAGTATGGCAGCGAAAAAGCGGATCACGCCGATTGCCCCTACATACAACATGATAGAATTGGTTCGGTACGTAAATTCTTTTCTTATATGGCATTATCTTTTCCCTGCCTTTATTTGTTCTTTGAGAATATTGCCCCGCCGTAGTGTGATTGCCTGCCAAATCGCTTCATCCGTGATGTCCTTGCTGCCTGCTAAATCGGATATCGTTCTGGCCAGCCGGATGACTTTGATTTGCACACGGTTGCTCCAATGTTGTTTGGATGCTACCTGACGAATCATATTCAACTGATGTTCCTGCAAAGGACTCATTTCTAATAACTTCTCAAACGAAACCTTCGCGTTACATACCTGCTTCTGGTACCGTTCATATTGCCTATCCCGAGCCCTTTCTACCCTTTTGCGGATATCGGCAGAGCTCATTCGTTCAACTGCAGGCTGATCTAAATGAACCGATTGTAAAAAAAGCAGGATATCCATCCGATCGGTGACAGGACCGGAGATTTTATTTTGATAGGATTGCACATGCTTGGGAGAGCAGGTGCAATAATGTGAACGGGAACCAAGATAACCGCAAGGGCATGGATTCGTTGCAGCAAGGAGGATGAAGGAACACGGATACGTAACCGTTGACTGCGCCCGGCTGATTGTGACCTTTCCGGATTCCAGCGGCTGGCGCAGCATATCCAACGTTTTTTTCTGGAACTCGGCCATTTCATCTAGGAATAGTACACCGCGATGAGCGAGGGACGCCGTGAGGCTGAATGGATAAAAATACGCAAAATATAGATTAAATAATCCGAGTTTCTACTATTATATAGACCGATTATTCTTAGCCCTTCCCCTTCTATTTCCCCGGTTCACTATTATGGTGAATCTCACTTCATAAA
>NZ_LT629719.1 GCF_900104575.1 Bacillus tuaregi | reverse complement strand
CGAGGTGGCTATCAAATATAGATAAGATTTAGTGGTTTAGTAGTTGATTGGAATTGAAGAATAACAGATTCTAATTAAGTCCTAATCTACTAAAATAATAACTTAACATGGGAAGGAAGTCTAGAAGATGGAGTCGACAAAAGTGAAAGAAAGAATATTCCTCTCTTCACCACATATGAGTGATGAAGGTTATGAAATGCAATATGTTAAGGAAGCTTTTGATACAAACTGGATTGCACCCCTTGGTGAAAATGTAAATGGATTTGAAAGAGAATTAGCTGAGAAGGTTGGCTCAAGGTCTGCTGCTGCACTGTCTTCAGGAACAGCTGCAATTCACTTAGCTCTTAAAGCAGCAGGAGTTGGAGAAGGGGATGTTGTTTTCTGTCCGACACTTACTTTCTCTGCTACTGCAAATCCAATCATCTATCAAAATGCAGTTCCTGTTTTTATAGATAGTGATTATGAAACTTGGAATATGAGCCCAAAAGCATTAGAAGAAGCTTTTGAAAAGTATCCAGAAGTAAAGGCGGTACTGGTCGTTCATCTATATGGTTTGTCAGCAGATATGGACAAAATTATGGAGATTTGTAAGAAGCATAACGTAGCGGTTATTGAAGATGCTGCTGAGTCTCTAGGTACTTACTATAAAGGTAAGCATACTGGAACTTTCGGTGACTATGGCATCTTCTCTTTTAATGGAAACAAGATTATCACAACTTCCGGGGGTGGTATGCTTGTTTCTAATAATGAAGAGGGAATTGCTAAGGCAAGATTTTGGGCCACTCAATCCCGAGATCAAGCAAGGCATTATCAACATAGTGAATTAGGATTTAATTACCGGATGAGTAATGTTGTTGCTGGGATTGGTAGAGGGCAGCTTAAAGTGTTAGATCAAAGAGTTGCCAAAAAGAACTACATTTTTGAGTTTTATAAAAGAGAGCTTGGTGGACTTGAAGGTGTTGAATTCATGCCTAGTAATGAATGGGATGAACCGAATTACTGGCTAAGTTCGATTACGTTGACTGGTAAAGTACGACCAATTGATGTATTTAATGCATTGGAAGCAGAGAATATTGAGTCAAGGCCGGTTTGGAAACCGATGCATCTGCAACCGTTCTTTGAAAAGTATGATTTTGTGGGTGAAGGTATATCGGAAAAGTTGTTTGAGAATGGGGTTTGTTTGCCGTCTGATACGAAGATGACGGATGAGGACTTAGAAAGAGTTGTGGAGAATATCAAAGGGTTGTGGTTTAAGTAATGAAAAATTCCAAAGGTGGTATTTATAGAAGATTTATAAAAAGACCGATGGACTTCATACTATCATTAATTGCCATTATTGTTCTTAGTCCAGTAATACTAGTAGTTGCTGTACTTGTGAGAACGAAACTAGGCAGTCCAGTTTTATTTAAACAGGAGCGACCTGGCCTTAATGAAGAAATATTCATGATGTATAAGTTTAGGACGATGACAGATGAAAGAGATAAGAATGGTACTCTACTTCCTGATAGTGTTAGATTGACGAGGTTTGGAAAATTATTGCGTTCTACTTCATTGGATGAACTGCCTGAATTATTTAATATTCTTAAAGGGGATATGTCTATTATCGGTCCAAGACCGTTATTAGGGAGATATTTGCCCTATTATACTGAAACTGAAAGGCTACGACACTCTGTTCGACCAGGACTTTCGGGCTTAGCACAGATAAACGGAAGGAATAACCTCAAGTGGGATAGTAGACTAGCAACAGATGTCGAATATGTGGATAATATAACTTTTCTTTTAGACTTAAAAATTATCTTAAAAACGATATTCAAAGCCTTTAAACGAGAAGGTGTTACTGTTGTTGACCAAGCCCCTTTAAAAGATTTAGATGTAGAAAGGAGATCACTCTTTGATAATTAAAGAATTAAAAATAGATGACTTTCAAGCCGACAAGGTTACCATTTTAGAATTATTAATTGAAACATACGTTACAAATTTAAATATTTCTAAAGAACAGAGTACTAGTTTATGTACTGAAAAAATTAATCTAATTCCTGATTATATCAATCAACAAAATGCGATATTGATAGGGGCATATGAAGGAGAAATATTAGCTGGTTTTTTATGGCTATATAAACATAACTATTTTGGAGAAATGCGTCTCCATATTAATCAAATTATTGTAGACGAACGATTTAGAGGAAAAAAGGTTGGAAGCCAATTGATGAAAGAGGCAGAGAGAGTTGCCAGGCAGTATGATATTAAAATTATTGATTTATTTGTGTCGGAAACAAATCTACAAGCGATTAATATGTATGATTCTATTGGCTATATCACAGAAAGACGGTACATGAAGAAGATATTGTAGGAGGGAAGAAATGTGCCAGTAGCAACTGAGAGTAATGTATCAGTAATACCTGAAGGAAATCTATCGGTAATAACTACGAGCGAAGATGAAAAATGGGACGAGATAGTTAAAAGCTTTAAGGATTATGATGTTTATTATCTGTCTGGATATACCAAGGCATTTGCAATCCATGGTGACGGTGAACCAGCACTTTTTTATTATGAAGGCAAGGATTTTAAAGCTATTAATGTAGTGATGATACGGGATATAGCAAGTGATGTAAGATTTTCAGATAAATTACCTGAAAACACATATTATGATATTACAACCCCATATGGATATGGAGGATTCTTAATTGAAGGTAAAGTAACCCAAGACAATCTACTAAAATTAAATGAGGAGTATATCCTTAAATGTCGGGAAAAAGGAATTATTAGTGAATTCGTCCGGTTTCATCCAGTTCTTAACAATAGTGAAGTAATGGAAGAATTATATGACATAACTAAACTTGGAAGAACTATAACAGTAGAATTAAGTTCCAAGGCACAGATATGGAGTGGAATTACTAGTAAAAATAGAAATGTAATTAGGAAAGCAATAAAGTCGGGAGTTTCAATATACTGGGGAAGAGATAGTAAGTTATTTGAAGAATTTATAGATTTATATAATGCAACTATGGATAAAGATAATGCAAAGGACTATTACTACTTTAATAAAGACTTTTATGAAAGTGTCCTCAACGACTTAAAATATAATTCAATGGTATTTTATGCCCTGTATGAAGGGAGAGTCATTGCAATGTCCATTATATTGTTCTCTAATCAGCAGATACATTATCATTTATCAGCATCAGATAGAAATTATCAGCATTTGGCCCCGACAAACTTATTATTATATGAAGCAGCTTGCTGGGGTAGTGAGAACGGATATAAAACCTTCCATTTAGGTGGTGGGCTTAGTAGTAAAGAGGATAGCCTTTATAAATTTAAAAAAGTATTTAATAAAAATTCAGATACTACTTTTTCAATTGGTACTAAGATAATTAATGAAGAAAAATATCGAGATTTAGTTGAGCTCAGAAGTGCAGAAACTGATTTTGATGAATCTACATCGTTTTTCCCTCTATATAGGGGATAATTAAGATAAAGAGTACTAGTACTAAAAAGGTATTATTGAGGAGAGTACAAAGTATGAAAAGGAATGTTTGGATTTGGAATCATTATGCCACCAATATGTTTAATGATCAAGCCGGCAGACACTTTTGGTTTGCTGAGAATTTAAATAAAAAAGGGTATAACCCTACTATATTTTGCGCGTCTACTATTCATAATTCCAATGAGACTATGGATACTGGTAATTTTAAATATATATCAAAAAAGGTTAATGGCATTCCATTTGTTTTTGTAAAAACACCATTTTATAAAGGAAACGGAAAACAAAGAATTAAGAACATGATTGCATTTTATAAGAATTTATTTTTGGTTTCTAAGAAATATGCAAGTGTTCATGGTAAACCTGATGTAATTTTAGCCTCAAGTGTTCACCCTCTGACCTTGATTGCAGGAATAAAGATAGCAAAAAAATTTAAGATACCATGCATATGTGAAGTGAGGGATTTATGGCCTGAGAGCATTGTTGCTTATGGTGCTTTAAAAAGGAACAGTATTATTGCAAAAGTATTATATCTAGGTGAAAAGTGGATATATAAAAATGCCGACTCTGTCATTATGACATGGGAAGGAGGCAGAAAGTATATTATGGATCAAAGATGGGATAAACAAATTGATTTAGAAAAAATCAAGCATATAAGTAATGGAGTAGTTATTGATGCGTTTGATCAAAATAGTGAAGAATACAAGATACATGATCCGGATTTAGATAATAAAGATTTTAAAAATATTGTTTATGCTGGTTCTATTAGAAAAGTTAATAATATTGGAATGCTGTTGGATGCTGCAAAACTAATTCAAAACCAGGGTAGAAAAGATATCAGGTTCTTGATATATGGATCTGGAGATGAAAGTGAGATGCTTAAAACACGCTGTAATGAGGAGAAAATTAATAATGTCATCTTTAAAGGTCGGGTTGAAAAAAAGTATGTGCCATCCATACTTAAAAAATCGTATATAAATATACTTCACAATTCAAGCACTTCTCTTGATAAGTATGGCCAAAGTCAAAATAAGTTTTTTGAATACTTAGCGGCTGGGAAATGTATTGTTCAAACATATACAACTGGTTTTAGTATTTGTGAAAAATATAATTGTGGAATTAGTGCTCCTGTGCAAAATGCAGAAGAGATTGCTAAGGCTATAATTACAGCAAGTAGTGATGAAAGAAATAATATTTTGATGGGGAAAAATGCGCGCGAAACTGCCTATCTTTTTGATTTTAATAGATTAACAGACAAATTGATTGAAATTGTTGAGAATATGGATGAAAGTGAGGAACAATTAAATGAGCTTGTACAAAAAAGTAGTTAATAGAGAGGAACAAATTTCAGTAGTTGGGTTAGGTTATGTAGGTATGCCAATAGCTGTTGCTTTTGCTAAGAAGGTGAACGTTATCGGATTTGATTTAAATGCACATAAAATTGGGCAGTATAAAAACGGTATAGATCCTACGAATGAAGTTGGTGATGAAGCTATTGCTAAAACTACAGTAGAATTTACGACTGATGAAACTAAGCTTCAAGAGGCAAAGTTTCACATTGTTGCGGTTCCCACACCAATAAATGCGGACAAGACACCAGATTTGCGCCCTATAGAAGGAGTAAGTGCAACAATCGGAAGAAATCTTACTAAAGGGTCGATTGTGGTATATGAATCCACGGTTTATCCTGGGGTTACTGAGGACATTTGTATTCCTATTCTTGAAAAAGAGTCAGGTTTAAAGTGTGGTGTTGACTTTAAAGTAGGATATTCTCCAGAACGTATTAATCCCGGTGATAAAGTACATCGATTAGAGAATATTATAAAGATTGTTTCTGGCACAGATAATGAAGCATTAGAAGAAATTGCAAAAATTTATGAACTGGTTATTGAAGTTGGGGTTCATCGTGCGAGTTCAATTAAAGTAGCGGAGGCTGCTAAAGTGGTTGAAAATAGCCAACGAGATATTAATATAGCTTTTATGAATGAGCTTGCAATGGTTTTTGATCGTATGGGTATTGATACACAAGAAGTAGTTAACGCTATGAATACGAAGTGGAATGCGCTTAAATTTAATCCTGGACTAGTTGGTGGGCACTGTATTGGTGTTGACCCGTACTATTTTATATATGAAGCAGAGAAACTTGGATACCACTCGCAAATAATTTTATCTGGAAGGAAGATTAATGATGGAATGGGTGAATTTGTTGCTGATGCAATCATTAAGAAGTTAATTCTTGCTAATAAAGTAGTCAAACAGGCAAAGGTTGTAATTTTAGGTATCACGTTTAAGGAAAATTGCCCTGATACACGTAATTCTAAAGTAGAAGATATTATTAAACGCCTCAATGAATATAATATTGATCCGATTATTGTTGATCCATATGCAGACCCTGTGGATGCAAAACATGAGTATGGTGTTGATTTAATTCCTCTAGATATGATAAATGATGCAGATTGTCTAGTATTTGCTGTGGCTCATGATATGTTTAGGGATATGAAGGTGGAGCAGTTAGACGGTCTTTTTGGAGAGTTTCCAAATGAGGAAAAAGTCATTGTTGATGTTAAGAGTATTTTAGATAAAGATATGATTGAAAAATGCGGATATAGTTATTGGCGACTTTAGGTACCATTTAAATATCTAATGACTTAGTAAATAAGTACTTGAATTAGTCTCGAGCTATGGAAATTTTAAATAAAAAAGAGTTTTTTTTAGTTAAACGAGTGTTGATGTTTTTTCCAATCATACATTATCAATCTAGAATATGTATACTAAGGTGGTTCATATAAAGTGATTAAAATTCTAAGTATAGGACATTCAGAAAAAGGTGGGGGAATACAGACAGTTTTTAGAGTCAATAATAGTATAAGTGATTCTAATGTTAAAGTAATTAAGGCTTTTCATTCTGATGACGAAAGTATTGCGGACATAGATCTAAATAGGATAAGTGACTATAAAAATCCAATCAAAAAAATCCTTTCTTACTTTTTTATTCCTAAGAACTATTTTGGATTAGCTAAATTTTTGAAAAAAAATAAAGTTGATATTATTCATATACATGCAAGTGCGAATTTAAGCTTGGGAATTTTGTTTGCAATTAAGAAGTATAAAAAGGAAGCTAAAGTTGTTTTTACATCCCATGGATATGGGTTAGCTTGTCCTGTTTACAGTTGTTATTCATATGGAAAGGGAAGTATTTGTACTGATTGTATTAAATTTGGTAAGGAAAGTAGAGTAATCAAAAATAAATGTGATAAACGAGGATATATATTTTCTACATTTAGATATATCGATTTCATAATTAGAAAAAAAGTAACAAATAATTATTCATTATATGATTGTATAGTAACTCCAAGTGAGTACTTACAACAGCTTTTAATAAAGTCAAGACATAAATTTAAGAATATAAAAGTTGTACCTAATCCAATTGAGATGGCGCCAAACATTGGTGATTACGACTCAAAAAGGAATTTAATCACATTTGTTGGGAGATTTAGCAAAGAAAAAAATGTTGATATGCTTATTGATTCTTTTGCTCAAATTATAAAAGATGATAACCTTTCTAATCTAAAATTAAATATTCTCGGTGATGGTCCGGAGAAAGAATATTATTTTAAAAAAATTAAAGAAAATGGTATTGAGTCAAAAGTCTTTATTTCAAATAAGTTCCTTGATCGTCCAGAATTAGAAAAATTATTAGTAGAATCTAAAGTTTTAGTCTTACCATCAGTATCACCTGAGACATTTGGACTTGTATTATTTGAAGGGGTTAGATATAGACTAATACCTGTTAGTCTAAATATTGGAGCGCAATCAGAAAATATTTCTAAATTAGGATTAGGATTTTTATATAGTGAAAATACAATAGAGAGTTTAAATGATGCAATCAAAAAGGCTATATTAAACTATGATAAATTAATAAATAGAATAGATCAGGCTAACCATATTATTGATAAGGATTTTTCAGTACAATCATATCAAGATAATATTATTTCTACTTATTATGAGGCTCTTGAAAATAATTAATGAATCTTCATTAGAACATATTAATATTTCTAACTTGTAGAGAGTCAACCCTCTGAGTACAATTTCTAGATATGTATCCGAAAGTTCTATAAATGTCAGTGATCATCATTACATTTTGTCTATCGAAGGTGTTCGGTAGTGATGATTTTTCAAAAACAGTATTATTATACTTAAATCTAAAGAAAATAAAATGTTTCTATACATTGCACTTTGGATCTAAAGTATATTTGAGGTGTTAATATAAATGAATGTGCTACACATATGTAATGATTATAGAGATAATAATTTATATTCTGTTATGTTTTCAAAATTGAATAAACTTGGTGTTAATCAAACTGTTTTTGTACCATTTAAAAATCATTTAGATATTAGTAGCACCCCAGAATATGAGGTATTCCACTCAGTTTGTTATAAAAATCTAGATAGATTTTTCTTCTTTAGGAAATCAAATAAAGTATATAAATCTTTATTAAACAACATAAATAACATAAATGATTTAGAATTAGTTCATGCTCACACATTGTTTTCAAATGGTATTATTGCATATAAACTAAAAAAGGATTTTAACATAGAATATGTTGTTTCTGTAAGAAATACAGATATAGAGGCTTTTTATAAAAGAATATTATGGTTGAGAAAAACAGGCATTAATATTTTACTTGAAGCTAAAAAAATTATTTTTGTATCGTTTGCTTTAAAAAACAATTTGATGTCGCTAATTAACGATAAAAGTATAAGAGATAAAATTGAAGAGAATTCAGAAGTTATGACAAATGGAATCAATGACTTTTGGTTAAATAATATCAATAAGAAATCAATTCCTACTCATGAAAAATACAATATACTGCAAGTTGGGTGGATTAATGCTAATAAAAATCAATTAAATTCAATCAAGGCAATAGAAATTTTAAATGAAAAAGGGTTTGAGTGTAATTTAACAATAGTAGGAGATATAGAATATAAGAAACACAAAAAGTATAAACAAAAAATAGATAATTATATTCAGAAATGTAAATGTAAGGAACAGGTATTTTTTCTAGGTCGACAAAATATGCAGGAATTGATAAAAACCTATAGGAATTCTGATATTTTCTTAATGCCTTCATTTAAGGAAACATTCGGATTAGTTTTTGTAGAGGCGCTATCACAGGGGCTCCCAATTATATATACAAAAAATCAAGGTGTTGATGGACTGTTTAACGAATATCCCGTAGGCGAAGGAATTAATCCTAATGAACCAAATAACATTGCTGATGGGATAATAACAGTTATCAATAATTATAAAAGTTATAGTGATAATACTGTTAATCAAGTAGAAAGATTTAGTTGGAATAATATCGCAAGTGATATTGTAAAAATTTATGAGGATTAATAAAGTAAATGCTTTGAAAGACCTCATTAAATTTATTATTAGCTGTATATGTTAAACAAATTAAACGGAAATCACTCTTAATAAAGAATTACCTTAATAACTGTTAGTGGAGAAAGTTTAGTATAGTCCTATTCCTTAACATTAGCAAAAATCATATTGTAAAATGCAAAGCTATATTAAGGACCTTAAGCTTTAACCTAATACTTGATAAATTATATTAAGAAAGTTGGAAAATAGAGTAGGTATTTCTCAAATATAGTTTTAATTAAAATTACAATCATAGGAAGGGATATATATGTATATTTTAATTATATCTCGTGGATATCCAACAGAGAAATATAAAATGAATGGAATATTTGAGTTTGATCAAGCAAAGGCGTTGGCAAAGGCTGGTCATAAAGTTATTTTTGCTGCAATAGACTTAAGATCCTTTAGGAGATCAAGGCATTGGGGTTTTGAGAGCTTTCAAAAAGATGGGGTTCAAATTGAAGCTATTAATATTCCTTGTGGGAATATCCCTAAGCCTATACTCAACAGGATGAAAGTCTTAGCATTTAAGAGACTTTATAAAATTATTGAACAAAAGTATGGTAAACCTATTATTATACATGCACATTTTGTAAGTACTGGCTACGTTGCTACACAAGTATTTAAGGACTCAAAAATACCTTTGGTGTTGACGGAACATTCCTCAGGTATAAATAAAAAAGAGATTGCCCCTTATCTAAAGAAAATGGGGGACTATACATACCCTCGTATAGATAAGGTTATTGCTGTAAGTAATTCTCTTTCTGCTAACATCAAGGAAAGTTTCAATAAAGAATCAATAGTTATACCAAATATAGTAGATACTAATAATTTTGAATTTAAAATGCAAAAAGCAAAGGATGGGAATTTCTATTTTATATCAGCTGGTAGTCTGATAGAAAGAAAAGGTATGGACCTTCTAATTAAATCTTTTTATAATGCCTTCAAAGGTGTGGAAAAAGTAAAGTTATATATATATGGAGAAGGACCAGAACGTAAACATTTAGAAAAAATGATTCGAGATTACGGATTAATGAACAGAGTATTCTTAATGGGTTTAGCTAATAGAAAAGAGATCGCTGAAAAAATGAGTGAAAGTGACTGCTTTGTTTTGGCATCAAGACTTGAAACATTTGGTGTGGTTTATATAGAAGCTTTATCTATGGGGCTGCCTGTGATTGCTACAAAATGTGGGGGTCCAGAAGAATTTATAACAGAAAAAAATGGAATATTAGTAAATGTGGATGACTCAGATCAACTTTCAAAAGCATTATATGATGTATATATAAATGCTAATTATTATGATAGAAAAAATATATCCTACTTAAGTAGGGCCAAATTCGGGCCTCAGACTATATCAAAGGAACTAACTAGAGTTTATGAATCCCTTTTGAATAAAGGTTAATAAGGATTTGAAAAATATATGTTAAAAATAGTTGTATATCTTAGTGCTTTAACATCTTTGCTAGGAGCTAGTATTTTTTCAATAAATTTAGGTGTATTTCAGTTATCGATATTTCGAAGTCTAATTTTATTTTTGGTGTTGGCTATATTTATAATATTGTTGCAAACTAATGCAAGTATTCAATTGTCTACGAAAAAGGAAAGTAATTATTCAATAAAATTTATGTTATTTTGGTTAATATATTCAATATTCACACTTATTTGGGTAAAAGATTATGATGCATGGATACGTAATATTTACTTCTTAAGTTTAGGTGTTGCGTGTATCATTATTTTCAGCATGTTCTTAAAAAAAACTAGTGATATTTTAACAACTTTTCGTTTCATGGTAATGATGATTATTATTCACAATCTAATTGGTTGGTACGAAGTTCTTACGGGTAATTATATGTTCTTGAGTGGTGAACTTATTTCATTATATGCACTGAATAATCACCCAGTTTCAATTTTCCATAATACAAATGGGTTTGCGACATTTATACTAATTTCGATTTTTATTGTCTATATTTGTGCAGTAAACGAAAAAAGATTCTTAATAAAGATAATTTATATAGCCACTATTATTTCATCAGTATATTTATTACTCATGACCAGTTCTCGTGCAAATATACTTGGATTAATACTAGCCTTCGCAGTCTTTGTGTATTTTTCTCTGAAAAATAGAAGAACAAGGGCAGCAATTATCTCTTTCTTGGCAGTGTTATTTACAATGGGAATGTTAATGCCTAACCTATTTGATAACTTCTTACAAATGGTTAATAACAATCTTCATTTTGGTTTTTCAAGTGAGACTAGCTCTGACACAGTTAGAACTAATTTAATAAAGAATGGATATATATTTTTATCCAACACATTTGGTTTTGGAACTGGAGCTGGTAATATTGAATATTGGATGGCAAACTATAGTGAATATTACACAGAAGGAATAGTAAATATGCATAATTGGTGGATGGAAATATTAGTTGGCTATGGTGTGATTATTTTTACTTTATATATAATATTTTATTTCAAACTGTTTAAAAGCTTTTATAAAAGATATAGGAATTCAAATGATAAAAAGGATATAACTATATCATTGGGAATTATGTGTAGTATGGCTGGTTTCATTGTAGGGAGTATAAGTAATAGTTCAAATATTAGTAACGAATGGCTTTGGGTGTATTGGGCAATAATTATAGCATTTCAAGGGATCGAATATAATAGGAAGAATAGTTTCAAGAATCTATAATCAGAGAAAAGAATGAATTGACCCGAAATCACAAAGTACAAACATTTAAAAGGAGTAATATAGATGTTTAAAAATAAAACTTTACTAATTACAGGTGGTACCGGTAGTTTTGGGAATGCGGTGCTGGACCGTTTTTTAGATACAGATATAGATGAGATTCGTATTTTTTCTAGGGATGAGAAAAAACAGGATGATCTGCGGCGGTTATATAAAAGCAATAAAATCAAGTATTACTTAGGGGATGTTCGTGATATCACAAGTATAAAGAATGCTATGCATGGAGTTGATTTTGTATTTCATGCTGCTGCATTAAAGCAAGTACCCTCATGTGAATTTTTCCCACTTGAGGCTGTAAAGACTAATGTACTAGGCACCGAGAATGTATTAACTGCTGCTATTGAATATGGAGTGGAAAAGTGTATTTGCCTTTCAACTGATAAAGCTGCATATCCTATCAATGCAATGGGCATATCTAAAGCTATGATGGAAAAGGTTTTTGTGGCAAAGTCAAAAACAGTTGATCCGAAAAAGACTCTAATCTGTGGTACGCGGTATGGGAATGTAATGGCATCAAGGGGTTCAGTTATACCACTTTTTGTTGATCAAATAAAAAGTGGTCAGCCCTTAACTGTTACAGATCCAAATATGACTAGATTTTTGATGAGTCTTGAGGAAGCAGTGGAACTTGTTGTTTTTGCATTTGAAAATGCAATAGCTGGTGATATTATGGTTCAAAAAGCACCAGCTTCCACTATTGGTGACTTAGCATTGGCAATTAAAGAATTATTTGAGGTAGATAACGACATAAAGATTATTGGTACTCGTCACGGAGAGAAATTGTATGAAACTCTTCTTACTAAAGAAGAACATTTAGTAGCTGAAGATTTAGGTGGTTTTTATAGAGTTCCGGCTGATAAAAGAGACCTTAATTATGATAAATACTTTGTTGAAGGGAACGAGAAGTTGCAACAAGTAGAGGATTATAATTCCCATAATACTGAACAGCTTAATATAAATGCTATAAAGGACAAACTTCTTCAATTAGAATATATCCAGGAAGAATTACGAAACTGGAGGGCTAAAAGATGAATATTCTAGTTCTAGGTTCAACTGGAATGGCAGGTCATATTATATCTATTTATCTAAAAGAAAAGGGTCATAATGTAACCGCCTTTAGCAGAAGGCGGTTTAAATATTGCGATAATATAATTGGTGATGTTACTGACTTTTCTTTTTTAAAAGGTATCATTGTAAAAGGAAACTATGATGTAGTTATTAATGCGATAGGTATCTTAAATAAAGACGCTGATATAAACAAATCTGCTGCAATTTTATTAAACGGATACTTACCCCATTATTTAAGTGAGATTACTAGGAATATGAAAACAAGAGTTATCCATATGAGTACAGATTGTGTCTTTTCAGGAAAAACAGGCGGTTATAGAGAAGACTCAATTAAAGATGGAGAAACATTTTATGATAGAACTAAAGCAATAGGTGAACTTGACAATAATAAAGATTTAACTTTTAGAAATTCAATAATAGGTCCAGATATGAATGAAGAGGGCATTGGCCTTTTTAACTGGTTCATGCAACAAGAAGGTGAAATTGAGGGATTTACAAAAGCAAAATGGACTGGTGTTACAACGTTAACTTTAGTAAAAGCGATGGAAAAAGCATTAGAAGAAAATCTGACAGGGTTGTATAATTTAGTGAATAATCAAGTAATTAACAAGTTTGAATTACTTAACCTTTTTAATAAGTACATGAAAAATGAATCTATACGCATTTTACCAAGTGAAACCATTGTTGTAGATAAATCGCTTATTAATAATAGAAAAGACTTTTCATTTGTGGTACCAAGTTATGATGAAATGATTATTGAGTTGAAAAAGTGGATGGAAAATCATAAATATCTTTATCCACATTATTTTAAATAAAGGGATGGGAAATAAATGAGAAAGTTAAAAGTTATGACTATAGTCGGTACACGCCCTGAGATAATTAAACTTTCAGAGATAATTAAAAAGTGCGATAAATACTTTGACCACATATTGGTTCATACAGGTCAAAATTATGATTATACACTTAATCAAGTGTTTTTTGAAGAATTGGGATTACGAGAACCAGATCATTACTTAGAAGTTGTAGGAGATAACCTGGGACAGACAATGGGGAATGTTCTTTCTAAATCTTATGAGCTAATGGTTCAGCAAAATCCAGATGCAGTTTTAGTTCTGGGAGACACAAACTCATGCCTGAGTGTCATATCTGCGAAAAGGTTGAAAATACCTATTTTTCATATGGAAGCAGGTAACAGATGTTTTGATGAAAATCTGCCTGAGGAAATTAATAGAAGAATTGTAGATCATACCAGTGATGTTAATCTTTGTTACACAGATCATGCTAGACGATATTTGAACGCTGAAGGTGTACCTAAAGAAAGGACATATGTTGTAGGATCTCCAATGGCTGAAGTTTTAAGCAATAATGTAGATAAAATTAATAGTAGTAAGGTTATGGAAACTCTTGGCTTAGAAAAAGGGAAGTATATATTACTATCCGCACATCGTGAAGAAAATATTGATAACGAGCAAAACTTTATTGAACTTATGAATGCAATTAATGTAATGGCAGAAAAATATAATATGCCAGTTATTTATAGTACCCATCCTAGAAGTAAACGATTTATAGAAGAGCGCCAATTTAAGTTCCATCCTTATGTAAGAAGCATGCAGCCATTTGGGTTTTCAGACTATAACCATCTTCAAAGTAATGCATATTGTGTTGTATCTGATAGTGGTACCATTGCTGAAGAGGCTTCATATTTTAAGTTTCCGGCAGTTTCCATTAGGACAAGCACTGAACGACCTGAAGCTTTAGATAAAGGAAACATGATAATAGGTAATATAACAACTGAGCAAGTTATCCAATCTGTAGATATGGCGGTCGAGATGAATGTTAATAATGAAATTGGAGCCGATGTACTGTATTATACAGATGAAAATGTTAGTGTAAAGGTGATAAAAATAATTCAGAGCTATACTGGAATTGTTAACAGAATGGTTTGGAGGAAGTTATGAAAAGGATTCTTATAGTTATGGGTAATCATTCACCGGTACCTTCCTCTGTAGCTAATTGCGTTGAACCCTTAGTAAAAAAAATGATTGATAGTGGTTTCGAAGTTGATGTAGTTACAAATAGAAAGCAAGTATCTTTTCCTAAATATGAAAGAATTCATAATGTTAATATATATAGGGTAGATGATTATAGAACCATGAATGCAGTCATTCTAAATGAGGCGCAACAAGTAAACTCAACTAAAGTTTTAAAACTACTAACTAGAATATTTTCATTATGTTTGAAGGGACTCTACTATGCAAAATATTGTGCATTTGCAAAAGAAAAGGAAACAGGTGGATGGCAGATACAAGAAGTAGTTGGAAAATGTCTTGAATTGCATAATCAAAAAAAATATAATGCTGTTTTGTCTATTTCACAACCATTTAAGAGTCATTATATTGCAGAAGAATTTATTAACAAGATAAAAGATCCAATTAAATGGTTTATATATGAGTTTGATCCATTTAGCTTTAATAAAGAAGTAACGAAGAGTCAAAAAAAGCGGAATAGGCTTTTAAAAGATGAATTTCGGATGTTTAATAAGTGCGATAAAGTATTCTTAACACCAGAGTTATTTAATTTCTATAAAAAAACTCCACTCAATAAATTTATGGAGAAATTCCAGTCAGTTCCTTTTGCAAATATGGAGCGAATAGAGTACAAAGAGGAAGAAGCTGCCGAAATTAATTTCAGTTCAGATAAAATAAATTGTCTTTTTACTGGGAGACTATACAAAGATATTCGTAATCCGAAATATGCATTGGATTTTTTCTCGGTTCTAAATAATATACATTTTACATTACTGACCAATTTCAGCAAAGAAACACTTAGACAATATGTTGACGATATTGAAAAGTTCACAATACTCCCAATGCAATCTAGGGATACTGCATTAAATTCTTTGATGAAGGCGGATATATTAGTTAATATAGGTAATTCAGTTGAGTTTCAAGTCCCAGGAAAAATATTCGAATATATGAGTTCTGGTAAACCAATAATTCACTTCTCGAAGTTTCCAGAGGACCCTGCACTCTATTACTTAAGGAAATATCCGTTAGTGTTTATAGTAAATGAGTGGGAAAGAAATACTATAGATTACTCCACAGAATTCGAAAGTTTTTGCCAAAAATATAAGAATTCTAAATTAAGTTTTGAAGAAGTCAAAACTCTCTTATATGAGTTTGATGGTGAAAATGTTGCGAAGGAATTTGTTAATAAATTAGGGAGTTTGATGGAGGATAGAATTTAATAATGTCTATGAGTAAGAGTAAGAAAAGCACCCTAATTGCATTGACCGCCATCTGTTCAACATTATTAAATGGTTTATTTGGATTAGTAATTACAAAATTAATAATAACGACTTATGGTTCGGATTTTAATGGCCTTAACTCAACTGCAAGTCAATTTATTAGCATGTTATTAATTATCGAAGGTGGTTTTACATTAGCAACTAATGTGGCACTTTTTAAGCCACTAGCAAATAGTGATTACAAATCTATAAATAAGATCATGGCAGCAACCAAAGTTATATTCAAAAAAATAGGGCTTTACTTCTTATTGATAGGTATTATTCTTTCGATTGGTTATGCAATGGTATTGAAGAGTGATTTACCGCCTATGATTATAGTATTAACATTGCTGATGACAGTGATTTCTACATCATTTAATCTCTTCTATGCTACAAAATATAGGATACTACTTCAAACTGAGCAAAGGGAATATATATTAAATATTATTAAAATTGGAACATTAGTGCTCTCGCAAGTGCTAATTATTGTAGTCATCTTTTCTCATGGGCATATGTTGTTAGTTAGATTTGTTACAATGATAGGAGCAATTATTAATAGTCTGTTAATAGGGTATGCGTGTAAGAAATATTATAGTTTTATAGATTTTAATGTAGAACCAAATTTCAAAGCAATTAAAGGAACAAAGGATGTTTTTATTCAAAAATTCACTGGTATGATTTATAGTACTATGCCTATTGTTTTTATATCGGCTACAGTAGGTACTTTATTTGCTAGTGTATATTTTGTTTATAATAGTGTTTTCACATTACTAAAGAGTATAATTTATTCGTTGATTAATGCACCGCGTATGGGACTAGGAAAACTTATTGCTGAGAAAAATAAAGAATATGTATTAAAAGTTTTTATACAATATGAGTTTATTGTAATCAATGTAATGCTTTGTCTCCTTACTACTGCTGCAGTGCTTATAATACCTTTTATTTCTATTTATACAAAGGGTATCAACGATTTTGAATATGTAGATGGATATATTGCGATGTTATTAATATTAATAACCTTTTTCGAAATTATCCATATCCCTAGTGGGAATATAATTAATATGTCTGGTAATTTTAAAATTGCAAGAAAAATTCAATCTATAGCAAGTGCTGTCTTAATTATTTTTATGATATTCGGAAACTTAATTTTCGGGTTTTATGGAATTTTAATAGCTGTTATGATTACTGCAATTATCTTGGCAGTATTAGAAATCGGGTATGTTCACAGAATATACTTTAGAAATCTTTCGACAAATTATTTTAAAATTTTACTTCCAAATGTAATTTTAGCTATTATAATTGTATATTTTGAATTAATGCTATTACCTGTAATAAAAGGGTATTTGCAGTTTATGTTTGCAGGCACTATACTAGTAGGTTTAAATGGAACTGTTTTTATTATATTTAATTTAATCGTTAATAGAAGCATTACTAATCAAGTATTAAGAAGAAGTTTAGGGGTCATTAAAAAAAGATTAACCTAATAAAAAAAGTTGAATTACAACTATATTAATTAAATATCTAAAATAACCCGCTGAACTAATGTGCTCGGCGGGCTTATTTGTATTGATTACTTTTTCCTAAAAATGAAATTCTTTATAATCAGTTCCTTGTAAAATAATGATACTCGTTTCAATATCTAAATGTATAGGTTTAAATCTTAAAAATTGCTCTGCCAATTCACGTCTTTCCATCACTATGGAATATTTGGTGATCGGTTTATCGTAAACAGCAAGCCTACCAAACCTCAGAAGAAGTTGTTGACGCCCCATTCCCATTCCAGTTGGATACTTACTTACATCTCTCGTATAAAGGAAATCAATATGCCATACTTCCTTCCCCTTAATTGCAACAATATCTCCAACAGATCCATGACTGTGGCGTTCTATATTATACCCCTGTGAAATTAAATTTGGAGTTATATATCTAATTGCCCTTTCCTCAAATTCCTTAATTTGGGCTAAATGTTTTGTTCTAGTGTCATTTCTAATCACTTTCACTTCATAATCAGATTCCCCAGTATAATCTTTTGTCAAATTAGTAAAATATTCAGGACTTACCTCTAATGCCTCTGATAATATGAAAATTTTATCATAAGGGAGATTTTTAATTCCCCCTGTTTCATACCTCTGCAAAGTAGACTTGCTGATACCTGTTTTATCTGCTAAATCTTGATATGTCATATTTAAAAAGAGTCGTCTTTCTTTTAATCGTCTTTGGAGTATTTCACGATCAGCCTTGCTCATTTCTTTTTTATCCACTATTAATACCCTCCATACTCTCACAACAACTATATTTGTATTATAAGCTATTTATGTGTTTTATGCAATTTTATATTAAAGTTGCATATTTGGGATTGACGCCATTATTCCACTTAAGTATAATGGAAATTGTTAGCAGAAAATAAATGCTTTTTTATTTTTATTATCATTTCCTAAATATGCAACTATGTTTATACTGTTGCAGAAAAGAAGGTGAAACTAATTGATACTTTGGAAAGTAACATAGATAATATACTTACTATACAGAACAAACGTTCTGTTGTAAAATATAATTACAGTGTACTTTTTCACTAAAAAGCTTCAACACAGTTGGGAGGAAAACAAATGATAAAAGAAGCTAATGTTAAGAGGGTTGAGTGTCCTGCTTGTGGACACAGACTAATGGATAAAAAAGAGGATGCAACTGGTAAGGTTCAAGTAAAGTGCAATAAAAGTAAGCATATATGGGAAGTTGATTTAGGTACCAATAATTTTAAATTAATAAGTGGAAGACGATACCGAGACGACAAGGAGTCAGAAAGTTAGAGGTTTAAGATGTTTCTAGAGCTACCTTAAGGGCCGGATACGATTATTTAATAATTGTATCTGGCTCTTTTTTTGTTTGTAAAAGTTCATATCACGATGATACCGAGCGAGGAATCGACTGCATTACCCAAGCCGGATGACGATATTTTGAGAAAAATGATCATCTAGCAAGTGAATGCACATTGAATCTTAAATATTCGGTACCGAGCAATGGAGTCGTGGTGTGAACTACCTATAGGCCGGGCACATATCAACCTACAAATAATGTGGGTGATTGTGCTCGGTCTTTTTTTTGTCCCTTTTTTCCCCCCTACGGCTCCTTGCCGGGCCATGGGAGGAAAAGAGAATGGAGAAGTTCATCAAAGTCGGCAAGGATAAAGTGCGTGTAAGTGAAGAGGTTTATAAAGAATTTTACAGAATGGATCGACGCGAAAGGTACATGGAAAAGGATATTAAGGTTGGACGGATTGTTGTTGATCCTAAGGCAGAAACGGTTGAATATATCCCAAGCAAGGAGGATTCAATCAATCGATTGATGGACCAGGGTGTCGATTTTAATGATGAACAAATGATTGAAGATATTCTTTGCGATAAAGCAACCCTATTAATCCTGCGGGTAGCAATGACTGCCCTTGATGAAAAAGAACAAGAACTAATTCAGGCAATATACTATAAAAATTTGACTGTAAGAGAAGTGGCGAAGGAAGAAAACGTCTCCCATGTGGCTGTTGTTAAACGGCATAAAAAGGTATTGGACAAGCTTAAAAAATATTTTTTGTAATTTTGGTTACCAAACCACCCTTCCCGTTGGCTAATAAGTGAAGGGCATTATCGAAGACGAGGAGGTGAGCGTGATGACAGCTCAAGTAAAGCAACAAGGTGTTAACAAAGATATGCAGGAAGAGATGGTTGGGGTCCTTACGGCTATCAGTATTGTTTCTAAGAGACTAGCAAATCGACTAAGCCAGCTTGATGAACAAAATGAAACGAAAGGAGAAAAGGTAAATGAGCAAAATTAAACTCGCTCTTGATGTTGTGACGGATTTACGTAATTTAGCAGGAAGTATTGAAACCTTGGTGTTTGCATTAGAAACGAATCAAACGGACTCTGCAACTCCTGTTGAGAAGAAACAAACGAAAGAAAACAAGGAACCTAAGAAACCAGCACAACCTCCGAAAGCTAAGCTTCCAACATTGGAAGATGTCAGAGCAAAACTTGCAGCACTTTCGCAAGATGGCAAACAGGTGCAGGTGAAAGAGCTAATTACGAGTTTTGGGGCAAAGAAATTAAGTGACATCTCAGCTGAAAAGTATCCAAAGCTTTTAGAAGAAGCGGGGAAACTTGGATGAAAAATACGGGAGTTGGATCTGTGAATCATTCAGAAAGAGCTCATGCGAGTTTAAGTGCTTCTGGTGCGAGTCGCTGGTTAGCTTGTCCACCAAGTGTTCGGTTGTCAGAACAGTACGAAGAAACGGCAAGCGTCTTTGCCAAAGAAGGTACATTCATGCATGAGCTGTCAGAGCTCTATTTGTCTCATGAACTAAAAAACATAACAAAAGCACAGTTGAACAAAAAGCTGAAGCAGATGAAACAAAGTGAATTTTATAACACAGAAATTGAACAGGCTGTAAAAACCTATGTAGATGTTGTTACTGAAAAGATGAACGAGGCTAGGGCATCTAGCAAGGATCCGCTCATCCTTATTGAGGAAAGGGTAGATTTTAGTCTCTATGTTCCAGATGGATTCGGAACCGGGGACGTATTACTGATTTATGGTGATAGATTAGAAGTTATTGATCTTAAGGGTGGGAAAGGTGTCAAGGTTTCAGCAGTTGAAAACCCACAAATGCGACTGTACGCTTTGGGTGCATTAAACAACTTTGGTGTACTCTATGATACTCAGAAAATAATGATGACCATTGTGCAGCCAAGGTTAGATAATATCTCCACTGATGAAATGCAGGTCGAAGAACTATTGGAATGGGCAGAGAATGAGGTCAAGCCCAAAGCGGAGTTAGCATTTAAGGGTGAGGGTGACTTCATGGCTGGCGAGCATTGCCGCTTTTGTAAGGTGAAAGCGACTTGTAGAGCGAGAGCAGAAGAAAATCTGAAACTTGCTTGTATGGATTTTCAGAAGCCTCCCTTACTGACAGATGATGAAGTAGTAGAAGTGTTAACTTCCATTGATCAGCTGCTGAGCTGGGCAAAAGATGTACAAGAATATGCATTTGCTATGGCGATGAATGAAAACAAGCAATGGCCAGGGATGAAACTGGTCGAGGGTAGAGGTAGCCGTAAGTATAGTGATGAAAATGCAGTAGTTGAGACACTTACTACTGCAGGATATGACAGTGATGTGATTTATAAGAAATCACTCAATACGATTACTACTCTAGAAAAAGAGTTAGGTAAAAAAGCATTTCAAGAGTTGCTGGGGTCGCTTATTACAAAAGCACCGGGCAAGGTCAAGCTCGTACCAGAAGAGGACAAGCGACCAGAAATAAAAGCTTCACCTGAAGCAGATTTTCAATAATGAGGAGGAAATAAGTTATGGTAAAAATCACAATTGGAACAAAGGAAAACCCAGTACGGTTCAGTTATGCAAATGTACATCAAGCAGTCAGCGTTAATGGAAGTGACCTGAAGTATTCAGTAAGTATCATTATCCCGAAGTCGGACAAGAAGACCATCAAAAAGGTTAAAGATGCGATTCAAAAAGCGACTCAAGAAAACAAGGACAAGTTTGGCGGCAAGGTGCCTTCGAATTTGAAGACGCCCCTGCGGGACGGTGATGTGGATCGTGAAGATGATGAGGCATATGCGGATTCCTATTTCATTAATGCCAACAGCAAGATTAAACCAGGAATTGTCGATGCGGATTTGAATCCAATCATGGACCAAAGTGAGTTTTACTCGGGCTGCTATGGACGTGTTAGTTTGACCTTTTATGGGTTTAACGTCAATGGAAATCGCGGGGTTGCTGCAGGGCTTCAAAACATTATGAAGACGGATGATGGAGACCCACTTGGTGGCCGAAGCAGTGCTGAAGCTGATTTCGGCGATGATAGTGACGACGATGAAGATGACATCTTAGGTTGATGTCTATGAAACTCTTATCCATTGATATAGAAACTTACAGTAGTGTAGACCTCATTAAATCTGGGGTCTATGCCTATTGTGAATCACCTGATTTTGAAATTCTTCTCTTTGCTTATGCCGTTGATGATGATGAGGTACAGATCGTTGATTTAGCATCTGGCGAAGAGATACCAGATGACATTTTAAAAGCAATGATGGATCCAGCTGTGATAAAGACAGCTTACAATGCCAATTTTGAAAGAACTTGTTTAGACAAACACTTTCACCAGCCGATGCCGCCAGAACAATGGCGGTGTTCATCGGTTCATGCTTTAATGCTTGGTTTGCCTGGTTATCTCGATGGGGTGGCGAAATGCCTTAGGTTGAAGGATCAGAAAATGAAGGAAGGGAAAGCTTTAATCCGTTATTTTTCTGTTCCTTGTAAACCTACCAAAGTGAACGAGGGAAGGACACGGAATCTTCCAGAACATGATTTGGATAAGTGGGTTACTTTTAAGGATTACTGCAAACAGGATATTGAGGTTGAAAGACAAATCCGAAAGAAACTAGAGGCTTTTCCCATTTCGAAGGTTGAACAGAAGCTTTGGGAGTTGGACCAGAAAATAAATGATGAAGGTGTTCTTATTGATTCAATTCTTGTTGAGAATGCTCTTCGAGCAGATAAGGAATTTCAGGACAGATTATTCGAGGAAGCAGTTCGTTTAACAGGACTTGAAAACCCGAACAGTCCGGCACAGTTGAAAGGCTGGTTGCTGAAGCAAGGGATAGAAGTCGATAGCCTTGCGAAGAAAAATGTAGAAGCATTGATGGGTGAAGTGGAAAATCCAGAGGTAAAGCGGCTGTTGGAATTAAGACAAGCAATGTCCAAAACATCGGTAAAGAAATACGAAGCGATGGAACGATCCATCTGTTCTGACCAAAGAATTAGGGGGTTATTGCAATTTTATGGAGCAAATCGTACAGGGCGCTGGGCTGGCAGGCTCGTTCAAATTCATAACCTTCCAAGAAACAGTTTAATAGATTTACAGATTGCAAGGGACCTATTGAAATCAGGAGTCTATGAAGCCTTGGAGCTTCTTTTTGAAAGTGTATCGGACGTGTTATCACAATTAATTCGAACGGCATTTATTCCATCAAAGGGCCATCGTTTTGTTGTAGCAGACTTTTCAGCAATTGAAGCTAGAGTGATTGCATGGCTTGCGGGCGAGCGTTGGCGGATGGATGTGTTCCAATCCCATGGGAAGATTTATGAAGCCTCTGCTGCACAGATGTTTAAAGTACCCATTGAAACCATCGATAAAGGTAGCCCGCTCAGGCAAAAAGGGAAAATTGCTGAATTGGCTCTTGGCTACGGTGGCTCTAAAGGGGCGTTGATGCAGATGGGTGCTTTAGATATGGGCCTGACTGAAGACGAACTTCCGGAGTTGGTTTCTGCTTGGCGAGAGGCTAACCCAAATATCGTGAAACTTTGGTGGGGCATAGAAGCGGCAGCAATTAAAGCTGTGAAGGAAAGAGCAGTAGTAAAGATGCAGTATGGTCTTACTTTTCATTACACCAAAGGGATTTTATTTATCACACTTCCATCAGGTCGTTCACTTGCTTATGTAAGACCCAGAATCGGGGTGGACGAGCGTTTTGGAAAAGAACAGCTTACGTATGAAGGAACAGAGCAAGGCTCCAAGCAGTGGGGGAGGATTCCTACTTACGGTGGCAAACTTACCGAGAATATTATTCAAGCCATTGCTAGAGATTGTCTGGCTGTATCAATGCTTCGATTGGATGAAGCAGGATACCGCATTAATTTCCATGTCCATGATGAAGTCATTCTTGATGTTCCTATCTCTACTGGGTCAATGGAAGAAGTCGAAAACATAATGGGGCAATCGATTGATTGGGCACCTGGTCTTCCTCTTGGGGCGGATAGCTTTGAAACCTTCTATTACAAGAAAGATTAAATACGGACAGGAGCGATGGCAATTGGCTGACATGGATACAGTGAAATTTCTAATGGCCTTAAAACGGTACAAAGATGTGCTACCAAAACAAACAATGAAAACATTAAAAGGCCAGGCTCTTTCCGGTGATGTGGAGGGAGCCAAAAAGGGCCTAAAGACCGTGCTACGTAGGAGGGTTGGTAGATGTGAAAGAGCTCAGTGAAAGAAGAAGCCACAGTATAAAACATGATGGAAATCTTACGATTGCAACCGGAAGAAACAGAAAAGAACTGAACTGGAAAAATCGGGATATGCTATGGTCTGAGGTGGTTCAGAAGCTAAGTAGCACGATTCGAACTCATGAAACGTATGAGGAATATAAAAAGCTTTCTAAATCAAAACAGGATGAGATTAAAGATGTAGGTGGCTTTGTAGGTGGTACTTTAAAGGGTGGCAGAAGAAAGCATGACAGTGTAGTTTGGCGACAAATTGTTTCCCTTGATGCTGACTTTGTGAAAGGGGACTTATGGGCATCTGTTGAGACCATGTTTGGCTATGGGTGCGCCATGTACTCTACTCATAAACACCATCCGAAGAATCCAAGGTTAAGACTAGTCATTCCGTTATCCAGACCAGTTACCGCCGATGAATATGTACCAATTGCAAGAAGGATTGCTGCAGATCTTGGAATTGACTTTTTCGATGATACCACCTATCAAGTACATCGGCTGATGTATTGGCCTTCGACATCATCTGATGGAGAATTTGTCTTTAAAGTACTAGACGAGCCATGGATTGATCCAGATGCTGTTTTGGCAAGATATCCAGATTGGCGGGATTCTTCCTATTGGCCGGAAAGCTCGAGAACCGTTCATGAACGAAAGAAGCTAGCGGATAAACAAGGAGATCCAAAAACTAAAGAAGGAATCGTCGGTGCATTTTGCCGGACGTACTCTGTCGTGGATGTGATTGAGAAATATTTAAATGATATTTACGTCCCTTGTGAGGATCCGAACCGTTACACGTATTCAGCTGGTTCCACAGCCGGTGGGTTGGTGATTTACGAAGATGGCGACTTTGCGTACTCTCATCATTCTACTGACCCTATTGGTGGAAGGCTTTGTAACGTATTTGATTTAGTTCGTATGCATTTATTTGGTGACCTGGATGAAACGGTGAAAGAAGGAACACCAATCAATCGATTGCCTTCGTATAAGGCCATGGTGGAAGAAGCGTTAAAGGATAAGCAGGTCAAACTGACTCTTGGTAAAGAACAGTTAAGTCTTGCTGCAGATGATTTTGAAGATGAGGATATGGAGTGGCTTACAGAACTAACAAGGGACCAGAAAGGAAATATCGTCTCGAGTGCACCGAATGTCATCCTCATTCTTGAAAATGATCCAGTTTTAAAAGACCGAATCGCTATGAACGATTTCGTACATCGGGTGGTTATAAAAGATGATTTGCCTTGGCGAAGTGCTGAAAGAGGAGAATATTGGTCAGACACTGATGATGCTAGTTTAAGAAATTACCTTTACTCCATCTATGGCATTAAAGGAGCGGGGGTTATTGCTGACGCTTGGAGTGAAGTGGCGGTAAAGTATGCCTTTCATCCGATTAAGGAATATTTAAACGGACTTGTTTGGGATGGCCAGGAGCGGATTGAAACCTTACTGATAGATTATCTTGGTGCTGATGATAATGAGTGCGTCCGAACATTTACTCGAAAAATTATGCTTGCAGCAGTGACAAGGATTTATAGACCGGGTGCCAAGTTTGATTACTGTGTTGTCCTTGTTGGCCCTCAGGGTGTGGGGAAGAGTTACATTATTAAGCTTATAGGCAAGGAATGGCACTCGGATTCCTTGATTACTGTGAAGGGCAAAGAAGCCTATGAACAGCTTCAGGGTGCATGGATTTTAGAGATGGCCGAGCTGACGGCAACAAAGAAAGCAGACACGGAAGCAGTAAAGCATTTTATTTCCAAATCCGAGGATACCTTTCGGGTCGCTTATGGCAGACACAATGAAACGTTCAAGCGGCAGTGCGTGTTTTTTGGAACCACCAATGATTATGATTTTTTAAATGATCCTACCGGGAACCGCCGCTTTTTACCCATAACGGTTAATGGTGGCGGTAGGAAAAACATGTGGGATGATTTGACGGAAGAGGAAGTGGATCAGATTTGGGCGGAGGCAAAGGTGCTGTATGAAAAGGGAGAGACCTTGGCTTTGAGTAAAGACATTGAAGAAAAGGCTTATGAACTTCAGGCTGCTCATACTCAGGAAAATCCGATTGCAGAAAGCATTCGAACTTATCTAGAAACAATGGTGCCAACGAACTGGTATGAACTAGATATTGGCTCAAGAAGAGCTTATTTGCATATGGACCAGCAGGGTGATGAATCAAGTAAAAAAATGAAGCTAACTAAGGTGTGTGCTCAGATGGTTTGGGAAGAACTTTTCCAAAAGGATGTATCCATTATGACCAGATATGATGCCAAAGAAATTAATATGATCATCCAACATACACCTGGCTGGAAAAGGGTTAGTACGATTCGTTTTGACAATAGTTATGGGACACAACGGGGATTTCGAAGAGAAGAATTGTAAACACGTAAACTTTGAAATTATTTTATTGTTTACAACCAACTCCTTATATCCTCTATCTATATACTTTGTAAACATGATAAACAACTATAACTATATAAGAAGAAATAGAGAATAACATATATAACCTATACACCCTAATAGCCATATATGTATAGATTAACTATTTTTATGTTTACTTGTTTACGAGAAGGTTGAAAGCATTATGAATACGGCGTTTTGACTGTAAACATTTATTTTAGGGGTGACCGATAGATGAATGAAGTGAGTGTAGAACAAAGGCTAAAAAGGAAAGTGAACGAACATGGTGGGTTGGCTTTAAAACTTGTGTCGCCCGGTTTTGCAGGTGTGCCAGATAGGTTGGTGCTCTTTCATGGATCAAGAGTTGCCTTTGTAGAATTAAAGGCACCAGCTAAAAAGCTACGAGCATTGCAACGAAAAAGGAAAAAACAACTGGAAGCATTAGGTTTTAAAGTTTATAAGATTGATAGTTATGAGGCAGTCGATCGATTGCTAGAGGAGATGGTTCTTTGAAATACAAACCATATCAATATCAAGCTTATGCCACTCAGTGGATTATTGATAAAAAGAAATCAGCTCTTTTTCTTGAGATGGGAATGGGGAAATCGGTGTCAACGCTGACTGCAATTTTGGAACTGATGTATGACTACTTCGATGTGGCAAAAGTGCTTGTTATTGCTCCGATCCGAGTGGCAAGTACCACTTGGGAGGAAGAAGTGGAAAAGTGGGACCATTTGAAAGAGCTTCGAATTTCCAAAGTGCTAGGAAGTGAAAAGCAAAGAGTAGCTGCTTTATATAATAAAGCTGACGTCTATATCATCAATCGAGAAAACGTCACCTGGCTAGTGAATTTGTTTGATGCCGACTGGCCTTTTGACATGGTGGTCATTGATGAGTTATCAAGTTTTAAATCTTCCAAAGCACAACGGTTTAAGTCTTTAAAAAGGGTGAGGCCATTTATTAAAAGATTGGTTGGACTAACAGGAACTCCAGCACCAAACGGTTTGATTGATTTGTGGCCACAGATTTATTTACTGGACGGTGGGGAACGATTGGGGAAAACAGTCACTGGTTACCGGGAAAAATACTTCCTTCCAGATAAGCGAAATCAAATGATGGTCTACACTTGGAAGTTAAAAGATGGAGCGGAAGATACCATTTATGAAAAGCTCTCTGATATTTGCGTGAGTATGAAGGCCAAGGATTACCTTGAGTTACCTGGAAGAATGGACAATGTGATACCTGTTGAATTGCCGAAAAAGGCAAAGGAGCAGTATGACCAATTAGAAAAGGAACTTATTTTATCGATTGAAGAAGCGGATGTGTTAGCTGGATCCGCAGCAGTACTGGCGAATAAGTTATTACAAGTAGCTAATGGTGCTGTTTACGATGAGGATGGAGATGTGAAGCATATTCATGATGAAAAGTTAAAAGCTTTGGATGAATTGATAGAAGCTGCAAGTGGAAAGCCAATGCTAGTGTTCTATGGGTACCAACATGATAAGGACAGGCTTTTACATCATTTAAAGAAACTAAAGCCGAGGCTCCTTCAAACAGACCAAGACATTAAGGACTGGAATCAAGGAAAGGTTCAAGTTTTATTAGCCCACCCAGCATCAGCTGGTCATGGGCTGAACCTTCAAATAGGTGGAAATATCATCGTTTGGTTTGGTCTAACCTGGAGCCTCGAACTCTACCAACAAGCCAATGCAAGACTATGGCGGCAAGGTCAAAAACAAACGGTCGTCATTCATCACATCATTGCAAAAGACACGATTGATGAACGAGTGATGAAAGCATTAGAAGATAAGGATGTGAGCCAAGCTGCACTGATTGAAGCAGTCAAGGCACGAATGAACCAATACAAAGAGGGTTTGCCACATGGATTGTAAAGACAGGAGGAATTGCCGGTGAACGCAAAAGAATATTTATCCCAGGCTCTTCAGCTTGATCAGAGAATAAACAGTAAACTTGTACAAGTTTCGATGTTACGAGACCTTGCTTTGAAAACAACATCCGTCCTTCAGGATGACAAAGTCCAAAGTACAAAACAGCAATCACCAATGGAAAGTGCCCTCGTTAAGTTAATGAGCCTTGAGGAGGAAATCAATGACGACATTGATCATTTGATTGATTTAAAACGTGAGTTGGCTACCTTCGTTTCTGAAATACAGAATCCCTCCTACCGACTACTTCTTGAGCTTCGTTATCTTAGTGGTAGTACATGGGAAGAAGTCGCTGCCATCATGGGGTATGATGTACGATGGGTTTATCGCTTGCATCGGAAAGCGTTGAAAGAAGCAACGGAACGATTAGAAAGTAGCCCGGTGGAATGCATATGAAAAAGAAGATTATTCACAACACCCTTGGAGGATCAGTTCCTTTAAGGGTTTTTGTTTGGAATTAAAAACACGCCATGAAAAGCCATTATAAGCCACCCCATCTCTGTGATAGAGTATAAGCTATAGAAATAGAATGATACAGCCCTTGGAGGACAAACCTTCGGGGCTTTTTTAATAGGATTAAACGGAGTTGAGAGTAATGCCAATGAAACCAAAGAAGCCGTGCAAACACAACGGTTGTCCTTTGTTAACGGACGACAAGTACTGTGAGTTTCATGCGAAGCTTCACGTAGATGATAGAGCTAATGCAAACGAGCGTGGTTATGATAGCCGTTGGAGGAAGGCAAGCAAACGGTTCTTGAACGCCCACCCTCTTTGCAAACACTGTGGGCAGAAAGGAAAGCTGACTCAAGCAACGGTGGTAGATCATATCAAACCTCATCGAGGAGACCAGAAACTGTTCTGGGATGAAAGTAACTGGCAACCTTTGTGTAAGAGGTGTCACGATCGGAAGACGAGAACAGAAGATCAGTTTCCTGTTTATTCTTTTTGACGGGCCTAGGGGGTGTAGAATCTCTACAACCTTTTATACGGCGACCGCGCGCCCCCTTCACGTGAATTTTCGCGGAATTAAACAAGGGGGGTTACTCTTGACGGCCTGAATAAGGGTTTCACCTCAATAGTGATAAGGGTTTAGGTACCTTTAGATTTTGCGAAAAGGTTCGATTTAGGAAATGACAAAAGCGGTGTTCAGCCATTGCCAGGACTGGGTTTTAACAGTCTTAACCAAAAAATGAAAAAGAGGATGAAACGCATATTTTAGCTTGCTTAATAGCTGATTAATGCGTTTTTTTATGCCCTTTTAAATACTGTTTACGCAGAAAGGAGTAGGAGTGATGACCGAAGCCGAGAGACAACAAATCTATAACTTGCGGCTTAAAGGTGTTGGATATAAAGCGATCGCTGCGGTATTGGGAAAGTCTCGTGATACTGTACGTATCTTTTGTAAACAAAATGGTCTAGACGGGGATGCAAAAGTTGTTGCATTAAATGTGAAAGAACAAATGAAGAACCATGTACTCTGCTCCTCCTGCGGTAAACTCCTTAAACAAAAGGGACGAGGTAGGATTCGGAAGTTTTGCTCTGATGAATGCCGCCGAATATGGTGGAATGAAAATCCCCAAGCGAGAACGAAAAGAGAAACAGCTATTTATAACTATATGTGTCCACAATGCGAGAAAACGTTCAGTTGCTACGGAAACAAGAAACGAAAGTTCTGTAGCCATGATTGTTATATCAAATATAGATTTTGGAGTGAAGAAGATGGAGTTTAATAAACTACCGATTGATGATTTAATTCCTGCGAGTTATAACCCCAGGAAAAAGCTAAAGCCGGGGGACAGTGAATTTGAAAAGATTAAAAATAGTATTGAGCAATTTGGTTATGTAGAACCTGTCATTGTCAATCAGGATATGACGGTGATCGGTGGGCACCAAAGAATCACGGTCTTAAAGACGTTAGGGTTTACAGAAATAGACTGTGTAGTTATCGATATTGATAAGACAAAAGAAAAAGCGCTTAATATTGCTTTGAATAAAATCAGTGGTGAATGGAACAAGGAATTGTTAGCGGACCTTATTCAAGATTTGCAGTCTTTGGACTATGATGTTTCGTTTACCGGTTTTGACCCACCAGAAATCGATCAGCTTTTTAATGAGGTACATGATAAAGATATTACGGAAGACGATTTTGATGTTGAAAAGGAATTAGCTGAACCAGCTATTACCCAAAAAGGTGACGTATGGTTACTTGGTAGGCATCGTTTAGTTTGTGGGGACAGTACAGATCCGGAAGTTTATCAAGTTCTCATGAATGGGCAGAAGGCAAATCTTGTCGTAACGGACCCGCCTTACAACGTCAATTACTCTTCACAAGCAGGTAGTATCCAGAACGATAACATGAAAGATGAAGAGTTTTATAACTTCTTACTCAAAGCCTATAAGAATATGGCTGCTAGTATGGAAAAGGATGCATCCATCTATGTGTTCCATGCGGATACGGAAGGTTACAACTTTAGAAAGGCTTTCAAGGATGCAGGCTTTTACTTATCGGGTGTTTGCATCTGGGCCAAGCAGAGTCTGGTTCTTGGAAGAAGTCCATACCAATGGAAACATGAACCGATTCTATTTGGTTGGTTAAAGGAAGGTAAACATAACTGGTACGCCGATCGTAAGCAGAGCACTATCTGGAACTTCGATAGACCGTCGAAGAATGCTCTTCACCCAACGATGAAGCCGGTTAACTTGTGTGCCTATCCGATTCAAAACAGTAGCATGAGCAATTGCATCGTGCTGGATCCTTTTGGCGGGAGCGGGTCTACTCTTATGGCTTGCGAACAAACCAACCGAATCTGCTATACGATTGAACTGGATGAAAAATACGCAGATGCAATTGTCAAACGGTATATCGAACATGTTGGAACGGATGCGAATGTTTATCTGGAAAGAGACGGAGAGAAGCTATCGTATTCAGATGTTCCTAAACCTGTATTAGATGAAATATTATAGACGAACTAAGTTGCTATACCCCAGGTATGTATGGCAATATGCTACTACCTTGAAGAGATTGGAGGCAGAGTGATGGAAGAAAACCATAAACCAACAGTCAAACTTATTGGCGAAGACGGCAATATATTTTCTATTCTTGGGAGAGTGAGCAGAACACTAAAAGAAGATGGGAAAGAAGAACAAGTTAAAGAAGTAAGTGAGCGGGTGATGGCATCCAACTCCTATGGTGAAGCCCTCCAAATCATCATGGAATACGTTGAGGTGGAGTGATGGTTAATGAAAGCATTGTTTGGAAGGAAAGTTAGTAATCTAGCGGAGCTGAAGGAAATCACTAAAGAAGCCATTAAGCAAGGACAGCAAGGTCAAACCTACATCGTAACAAAAGAAGTGGAGTTAGAAGATAAGGATTTTCATAACTTTGCAAATGACTTCTTTAACGACCAGCCTTGGATCACTGAGGAAGACGGTGGAGTGAATCAGAACCGAGAGGCACGCTGCATTAGAGTGATCGACAAAGATACGGGTGAAACAGTTTTAGTGAACAGCGAAGGCTATAGTTATCCAAGATATACAGCAATTGAAAACGACTAGAGTGGGGCCTTAACGGGCCTTTTTCTATTGATCTATAAATATACGCATTTTGGTCAGGAATGACTTGCTATTACTTGTGTTTAGAGTGATATATGTACTACACCAAAACACAGGAGGTAGTGAAAATGGATCGAAAAGAAATGGTTAAAAAACTAGGAGAATTTTTAGGAGTGAAACCCAAGTATCTAAACGTTCCAACCTTTGCCTACGAAATTATAACCGAGGATGAAACCTACACCATTGATAGGCAGGGCACGATTACAAACTCAGCCGGAGAAGTGAAAACCTTTGAAGAGATAACTAATCCGCCAGAGCCTGAAGAAGAAAAAGGTGAGGAACAGCCTGCGGTTCTTGATTTGGATGGGATTGAGGTAACGCTCCCGCTTGAGGGCCACACGGGAAACACATTAAGAAACCTAGTAAACATGCTTTATAGCAAACAGCACCTGATCATGATGGCATTTGAAACAACCAAGCCGCTGATGGATGAAACCTTCCCAGAGGATTTGAGCGAAAAGGAAACGAGTACCTTTGAAGAGTTTAAGAAGGCACTTGATGAACTTGGCCTTGAGAGAATCTCGGGCTTAGCTTTCGATTTTGAAAATGAAACATTGACTATCAAACTAGCAGCGCAAAACTTGGATTCAGAGAAAATGGCAGCCTTTCAAGACCTCGCAGCATTCATCAACCAAAATGCCAAAAAGCAAAAGCGAGCCACTTTCAAACGAGCTCAGGATGACAATCCGAAATATGCATTCAGGACTTGGCTGATTCGACTTGGGATGAATGGCCCTGAGTACAAAACAACGAGGAAGGTACTGCTCAAAAACCTTGAAGGAAGCGGAGCCTTTAGAAAGGTGAGTGAACCGAATGAATGAGCAAATCTATCAAGCAATGATACAGGGGCTTAAGGCAACCATCATTGAAAAAGAGGTTGTCCTTGGTGAAGCGGATGCTAAAGAAGTTGTGCTTAACATTCTCGACTTGCTAGAGGAGCTGGATCAATTTTGGAACAGTGAAGAGGACTTGGATCCGAACGCTAGTGTCCTTGAAACATTCATTGGGGAAACAAGGAAGAAGTACAGTTCTGAGGTGAAGCAAGATGGATAAGTTTTTCTCACAAACACATTGTGATCGATGTGGCGGTAGCTTAAAAAGCGGACGGATTATGTCCATGTACAATACCGATTGCATTTGCTTAAGCTGCAAAGATAAGGAATATAAGCGGGCCGACTATGGTGAGGCAGTTAAGGCAGAACATAGGGAAATTAAAAAGGGGAATTACAATTATAAAGGCATTAAGGGCGATAATTAACTTGATAATCCCTGTGTTTAGAGTGATGTATAGACTACCAAAACACAGGGAGGTTGTTTGAATGACCAGAGATATGGTTCAGATGCTACAAGGGAATGTTGATGCAGTGAGAGGGATGGAACTTTTACTTCAGCAAAAGCGGGATCTAGAAGCAGCGGGATACCAAGAAAATGAGATGTATCTTTTGCCGGGAATGCTAATCCTACAACTTGAAGATGGGGAAGTACGCTGGATGGTTTTTGAGGGAGAATTCAAGATGGAAATATGGAAGAACTAAGCGAATGAATCAATTGGAGTCTATCAGGAGGTAGGCTCTTTTCTTATGCCAAATTTGAAAGGAGGTGGCGCCTGTGGCTCAACGTGGAAGGAAACCAAAGCCAACTGCACTGAAGGCATTAGAAGGCAACCCAGGGAAGCGAGATCTGAATCAGAAGGAACCGAAGCCTGAAAAGAAAGCACCAAGATGCCCATCATGGTTGGAACCTGAGGCCAAGAAAGAGTGGCGAAGAATGGTCAAACAACTAGAGCAGTTAGGAATCCTGACTGAAGTAGATATGGCTGCCTTTGCTGGATATTGCCAAGCCTATGCAAGATGGAAAGAAGCAGAAGAGTTTATCACCAAGCATGGAACCATTGTCAAAACCCCTTCAGGATATTGGCAACAGGTGCCGCAGGTTTCCATTGCCCAGAGCTATTTAAAAATTATGAATAAGTTCTGTGAGCAGTTTGGATTAACTCCTTCATCACGGACTAGAATTGTGGCGGATAAACCAAGCGATTCAGAAGACCCAATGGAATTTATGCTCTTTCAAGGTGGTGGTAAGGGTGTATGACGAGGAAAAGGCAAAGCATGCCGTTAACTTTATCAACTGCCTAAAGCATACAAAAGGTCAGTGGCGAGGGGTTCCTTTTGATCTTTTGCCTTGGCAGGACAAAATCATCCGAGATGTATTTGGTACGGTCAAAGAAAATGGCTATCGGCAATATAATACAGCTTATATTGAGATTCCGAAGAAAAATGGAAAGAGCGAAATAGCTGCTGCCGTAGCTTTATTGATGACTTGTGCTGACAATGAGTGGGGAGCAGAAGTTTATGGTTGTGCTTCTGACAGACAACAGGCATCGATTGTTTTTGACGTTGCAGTGGAGATGGTGGATCAGTCGCCAGCCCTTAGGAAAAGATTCAAGCCTATCATGTCAATGAAACGGTTGGTCTATAAACCTACTAATAGCTTTTATCAGGTGCTTTCAGCAGAGGCATATACAAAGCATGGTCTTAATGTTCACTCGGTTGTCTTTGACGAACTGCATGCCCAACCGAACCGAGAGCTATTTGATGTTATGACAAAAGGTTCTGGTGATGCCCGACTTCAGCCGCTGTTCTTTTTAATCACGACAGCAGGTACAGACCGAAATTCAATCTGCTATGAAGTGCATCAAAAAGCGGTAGACATCATCGAGGGAAGGAAGATTGACCCTACATTCTACCCAGTCATTTACGGAATCAAAGACGACGATGATTGGACTGATGAAAAGAACTGGTATAAGGCCAATCCATCATTGGACCATACCATTGACATAGAGAAAGTTAGAAATGCATTTATTAGTGCAAAGGAAAATCCAGCGGAAGAAAATATCTTCAGGCAACTGAGGCTGAATCAATGGGTGAAACAATCCACTCGTTGGATGCAAATGGAGAAATGGGATGCTTGTGATGAGCCTGTTGATTTTGACAGCCTCCGGGGAAGAGAGTGTTTTGCTGGGCTGGACCTTTCAAGCACAACTGATATTACAGCTTTTGTATTGGTTTTTCCACCAAGAACAGAAGATGAGAAATTCATTGTTCTCCCCTACTTTTGGATACCAGATGAAAACCTGAAAGTAAGGGTTAGGAGAGACCATGTTCCTTATGATATTTGGGAAAAGCAAGGATATATCAAAACAACAGAAGGAAATGTCGTTCATTACGGATTCATTGAGGCTTTCATTGAAGAACTAGGTACGAAGTACAACATTAAAGAAATTGCTTTTGATAGATGGGGTGCTGTACAGATGGTCCAGAACCTTGAAGGAATGGGCTTCACCGTTGTTCCGTTTGGACAAGGGTACAAGGATATGTCACCAGCATCAAAAGAATTGATGAAAATAACCCTTGAGAAAAGAATCGTTCATGGTGGAAATCCAGTTTTAAGATGGATGATGGATAACATCTTTGTTAAAACAGATCCTGCAGGAAACATAAAGCCCGATAAAGAGAAAAGTACAGAACGTATTGATGGTGCTGTTGCTTTGATTATGGCACTGGACCGAGCGATTAGGAATGAAAATAGAGAAAGTGTTTATGATGGTCGAGGGATTTTAATCTTATAAATCACAGCCATTTGAGGAGGTTTGTGAATGAAAATACCACTTTTATCTAGACTATTTCAATCAAGAGATGGTCCAAAAAACAACTTTTTAGGAAGTACTTACAGCTTTTTCTTTGGTGGTACCACAAGTGGAAAAACAGTTAATGAAAGAACTGCGATGCAGACTACTGCCGTTTATGCTTGTGTGCGGATTCTAGCGGAGACCATCGCAAGTCTTCCGCTACATCTATACAGGTACACTGACAATGGGAAAGAAAAAGCAGTAGAAAACAGTTTATATTACAAGCTCCACGATGAGCCGAATGCCGAGATGACTTCGTTTGTGTTTAGGGAAACACTGATGAGTCATCTTTTATTATGGGGAAATGCCTATGCACAGATTATACGAGATGGCAGGGGCAATGTGCTTTCACTTTATCCTTTACTTCCAGACAGGATGGTAGTGGACAGAACTTCTACCGGGGAACTTTTCTATGAATATCGGAAAGACACGGGTTCGGTCATCCTACGAAGGGAAGAAGTGCTTCATATTCCTGGCCTTGGGTTTGATGGGCTCGTTGGATATTCACCGATTGCAATGGCTAAAAATGCAATTGGAATGGCCCTAGCCACTGAAGAATATGGAGCAAAGTTCTTCGCAAATGGAGCAAACCCAGGTGGTGTATTAGAGCATCCGGGAGTTGTAAAGGATCCTTCAAAGATCCGAGAAAGCTGGAATGCGGTTTATCAAGGAAGTAGCAATGCACATCGGATTGCAGTCCTTGAAGAAGGGATGAAATTTCAAAGTATTGGCATTCCGCCAGAACAAGCACAGTTCCTCGAAACGAGAAAATTCCAAACGGAAGAGATTTGTAGAATCTTTCGGGTTCCACCTCACCTTGTAGCCAATTTGGATAAAGCGACCTTTAGCAATATTGAACACCAGTCTATTAGTTTCATAGATAACACCATCATGCCCTGGGTGACAAGAATTGAACAGTCCATGAAGAAGGCTCTGTTAAGTGAAACCGATAAGAAAGAGTACTTTATCAAGTTTAATCTGAATGGACGACTCCGAGGAGATGCAGGTTCAAGGGCTCAATTCTATCAAATTATGAGACAAAACGGGGTAATGTCAGCCAATGATATCCGAGAACTTGAAGAAATGAACCTGATCCCAGAAGAACAGGGTGGATCGAAATATTTAGTGAACGGGAATTTTGTTGATATGTCAAAAGCCGGAGCATGGACAGAAAAATATGAGGAGGGATAAGCCATGAAGAAGTTTTGGAATTGGGTCAAGAATGAAGACGGCAGGACACTTCATCTGGATGGAGTCATTGCTGAAGAATCATGGTTTGGCGATGAAGTAACACCGAAACAGTTTAAATCAGAGCTAAACAATGATGGTGGGAATATCACTGTTTGGATTAATTCACCAGGTGGCGACGTTTTTGCAGCGAGTCAAATTTACAACATGCTCATGGATTACAAAGGGGATGTGACCGTAAAGATTGACGGAATTGCTGCAAGTGCTGCCTCAGTGATTGCGATGGCAGGTGGGGAAGTTCACATGTCACCTGTCTCCATGATGATGATTCATAATCCGATGACCATTGCCTTTGGGGATACAGCTGAAATGAAGAAAGCGATCCAGATGTTGAGTGAAGTAAAAGAAAGCATTATCAATGCTTATGAACTGAAGACAGGTCTTTCAAGGACCAAGCTCTCGCACATGATGGATGATGAAAGTTGGTTTAATTCCAAAAAAGCGGTGGAGCTTGGCTTTGCCGATGAGATTATGTTCCAAGAAGAAAGTGAACAGGACTCATCGGATGAAGGGATTATTTACAACAAAATGGCGGTTGTGAATTCCTTTTTACACAAGCTGCCACAAAAGAAAACAGGAACTGATATCGCTGTATTAGACAAAAGGCTAGACCTTTTAAAATTTTAAGGAGGAGATTTGGATGAGTAAAGTATTAGAACTGCGTGAAAAGCGAGCAAAAGCATGGGAACAAACAAAAGCATTTCTTGATTCAAAAAGAGGGGAAGATGGAATTCTTTCTGCGGAAGATACATCCACCTATGAAAAGATGGAGGCAGAGGTTGTTAATCTCGGGAAGGAAATTGACCGATTAGAAAGACAGCAAGCCATCGATTTAGAACTTTCCAAACCGATTAACCAGCCGATTACTTCAAAGCCAACGGGTGCTGAAGGTCAAAAAACTGGGCGAGCTACAGATGAGTATAGGGAAGCGTTCTGGAAATCAATGAGAAACAAAAGTAACTATGAAGTACAGAATGCCCTAAAGGTTGGAACGGATTCCGAGGGTGGTTATCTTGCACCAGATGAGTTTGAAAGAACGCTTATTGAATCGCTAGAAGAGGAAAATATCTTCCGGTCATTAGCCAAGGTCATCACGACTTCCTCAGGAGATCGTAAAATTCCGGTGGTTGCTTCAAAAGGAACCGCTTCATGGGTGGATGAAGAAGGACTGATTCCTGAATCGGATGATAGCTTTGGACAAGTTTCGATTGGAGCTTATAAATTAGCCACCATGATTAAAGTGTCCGAGGAACTTTTAAATGATAGTGTGTTTAATCTTGAAGCGTATATTGCAAAAGAATTTGCCAGACGGATTGGTGCCAAAGAAGAGGAAGCTTTCTTTGTTGGAGATGGTACCGGAAAACCGACTGGTATTTTTAATGCCACGGGTGGAGCTGAGCTTGGTGTGACTGGAACTTCTGCAACGGCTGTTTCAGTGGATGAGATTATGGATTTATTCTATTCCTTAAAATCACCGTATCGTAAAAAGGCAATTTTCGTCATGAATGATGCAACGATCAAGCTGATTCGAAAGCTAAAAGATGGGAATGGGCAGTACTTATGGCAGCCTTCGATCCAAGCGGGTCAACCTGATACGATTTTAAATCGTCCTGTGAAAACATCTGCTTATGTACCAACGGTTGAAGCGGGAGCCAAGACGATTGCTTTTGGTGACTTTGGGTATTACTGGGTAGCCGATAGACAAGGTCGTTCTTTTCAGCGACTAAATGAACTGTATGCGGCAACTGGCCAAGTTGGATTTAAGGCAACGCAAAGGGTAGATGGGAAATTAATTCTTCCTGAAGCAATCAAAGTGCTTCAACAGAAAGGGTAGGTGATAGTGGATGAGTAATGTTAAAAACTATACTGAACAAGGCGGAGAGAAAACGGTTATTGGTGGAACTTTAGAGATTACTCCAACTGGAAAGCTGTCCTTTGATGGAACGGGAGTACGACCAGCTGATACCCAAGGAGATAGTAATGCTGTAGATGTTGCTAGTCTTGTTACAGACTTTAATGCTCTACTAGCAAAACTAAAAGCAGCGGGTCTAATGAACACTGAATGATGAAGAGGTGAGCGGTGATGGAGGATTTATTATCGAAGGTGAAACAAAACTTAATCCTAAACCATGATGAAGATGATAGCCTGCTTTCCAGCTTCATCACTGCAGCTATTTCCTATGCAGAGAGCTATCAAAAGAAACCTGAGGGCTTTTATCAAAAGAATCCGATGCATCCAACGACCGAACAAGCTGTCATCATGCTATCATCTCACTTTTACGAAAGTCGGGATGGTAGCACGGGTGGCTTTTTTGCTGACAATGTAGAAGCGAGTAAACAAGTATGGAATGTGATCAATATGCTGCTCCGCCTCAATAAGGACGTGATCATATGAGTTTGGGGAAAATGAATGTCACGATTGAAATTTATAAAGAGGAATCTACTAAAGATGCTGAGGGCTTTGTTACGAAAGATGAACAACTTCTAACTTCGATGAGAGCATATAAAGAGAATCGTCATGGAAGTGAAGCCTGGAAAAATAGGGCTAGCTTTTCAGAGGCTAGTTCTCTTTTTCGTTTTAGAAAACCTCGAGGATTAGAGCTAACCACGGATTTAATCCTTCGCTGTAACGATGAGCGATATAACATATTAAGTGTTGAAGATATTAAAGAGCGGGGCATGTATGTAGAAGTGTTAGCAGAGAACATCTCTGGGTCAAAGGGGTGAGTTCATGGCAAGAGCAGGAGTGAAAATGCCAGATGACTTTTTGGAAAGAATCTCAAAACTAAACCGTCACTTTGATGACATTGTACCAAGAGTGCTAGAAAAGGGTGCTGAACCTGTCGTTCAGAAGGCTAAAAGCAATCTAGCGGCGAGAATTGGTCAGGGTACAAAAGAACCCTCTCAGTCTACAGGAGAATTAGTGGCTTCCCTAGAAACCACAAAGGCGGTACAAGATGCGAAAGGTGACTGGAACCTAAGGGTGGGGATTCCAACAACCAAGGACAGCAAAGGGGTTTCTAATGCCCTGAAGGCAGCTGTGCTGGAGTATGGAAAATCAGGTCAGCCCCCTAAACCTTGGTTGAAACCGACCAAGTCAGCAACAAGAAAAGCCTGTGTGGAGGCGATGGAAAAGGCATTGGATAAGGAGATTGAAAGACTATGAGTTTATTAAAGAATCTAAATAGCTTACTTGAACCCATCGGCATTCCAATTGAAACAGGGGTATTCTCGGGAAAACCACCTGAAGAATATATCGTGATAACACCTATGTCGGATAGACTTGATTTTTATGCGGATAACCAGGCTCATTCCGCTATTGAGGAAGCAAGGTTATCTCTTTTCTCAAAAAAAAATTACCAGTCACTTAAAAAGGAAGTAACAAAGGTGCTTTTAAAAGGGGAAATGACCATTACAGACCGACAATATATCGGGTTTGAGAATGATACAAAGTACCACCATTACGCCATTGATGTAATGAAAGAATATGAAATGGAGGAGAGTTAGATGGCTACGATAGGATTGGATCGTTTATTTTATGCCAACATTACTGAAGATGAAAATGGCGTTGAAACATATGGGCCACCGAAGATAATGGCCAAAGCCATGACTGCTGAATTGAGTGTCGAGTTGATTGAAGCCATTCTTTATGCGGATGATGGCGCATCTGAAATTGTCAAAGAGTTTAATAGCGGAACCTTAACACTGGGTATTGATGATATTGGATCATTAGTGGCTCAAGATTTAACAGGAAGCAAAATTGACAGTAACAATGTAGTCGTATCAAGAAGTGAGGATGGAGGGAAACCCGTTGCGATTGGATTTCGTGCGAAAAAAGCGAATGGAAGATATCGATACTTTTGGCTTTATCGAGTTATTTTTAACATTCCCACCACAAGTCTTGCAACAAAAGGGGAATCGATTACCTTTAGTAGTCCCACCATAGAAGGTACGGTTTTTAGACGAAATAAGCTGGATGGTGAGAATAAACATCCATGGAAGGCAGAAGTAACAGAAGGGGATACTGGAGTGGCTCAAGAAACGATCTCAAGTTGGTTTACTACCGTTTATGAGCCTGACTTTTCACCCGTAACTCCTACAATTACCGTGACTACCCAGCCAGCGGAATTGACGGAAGTAGTGGAAGGTAGTATTTCTGGAAGTGTTTCAGTGGTGGCAAGCACAAATACAAGTTACCCAGTGACTTATCAGTGGTATGAAAACTCTGTGGACAGCACAAGTGGTGGAAGTATTATAAACGGAGAAACTTCTGCAAGCTTGGACATTCCGACCGATCTTACAGCGGGAACCTATTATTTCTATTGTGTGCTGAGCTCTGTTGGGGCTAGTAGTGTAACAACGAATGTAGCTACAGTATCGGTATTGTAAAGGAGGAAGATGAACATTGGCGAATGAAAAAGTAGAGACTTCACCGATAGATGTTGATTTTGCAGCGGATGAAAGAAGTGCTGTCATTGAAGTTGGTGATGAAGAATACAAACTAATTTTGACCACAAAGGCAACAAAAGAAATCGCAAAACGCTATGGTGGCCTTGAAAATCTTGGTGCCAAACTGATGAACACAAAGGACTTTGAATTGGCTCTTGATGAGATTGTTTGGCTTATTACCTTGCTAGCGAATCAGTCTATTCTGATTCACAACCTACGAAATAAGGGTGAAAAGAAAGAGTTGCTGACGGAAGATGAAGTGGAATTATTGACCACACCTTTTGAACTGGCAGAGTACAAAAATGCCATCATGGCCAGTATGCTGAAAGGAACAAAACGGCATATCGAGAGTGAACCAGCAAAAAACGTGGAAGTCGGGTAAGCGATGATGAGTTGTTTATCCGACTTATTTATTATGGAACAGCTCAATTAAATCGAAGCGAAGAAGAAGTTTGGCTTATGCCTTTGGGTCATTTAATGGATATATGGGAATGCCATAAACAGTTTACTGGATTAGCCAAGCCAAAGCAGGAGATTTTTATTGATGATGTGATTCCAGTGGGGCTTTAGTTTGAGTGCACTCATAAAAGGGTGTATTTTTTTATGCCTAAAAAGAGGGGAGGTGGAGTCGTGGCAGACAATTTCGGACTTCGGATTGGTGTTGAAGGAGAGAAAGATTTTAAGAATGCTCTAAGAGATATCAATCGGAATTTCAAAGTATTAGGCAGTGAAATGAAACTTGTAACCGCCCAATTTGATAGGCAAGATCAATCGATTGAGGCACTGACTGCAAGAAATGGAGCGCTCACCAAGTCAGTTGATGCCCAAAAGGATAAGATCAGTACATTAGAAGCGGCACTTAGAAATGCGGCAGATTCTTTTGGAGAGAACGACAGACGTACTCAAAATTGGCAAATTCAGCTCAATAACGCTAAATCCGAATTGATGAAGATGGAGCGGGAGCTGGAAAATAATAATCAAGCCATTCAAGAGTTGAACGAAGGGTTCAATGATGCTGAGGGAGAAGTTGAGGAGTTTGCTGATGAAGTTGAAAATGCAGCAGATCAGACAGAAGATGCATCCGGTCGCTTTGAAAAGTTGGGTGGTGTCTTGAAAGGGATAGGAGCAACTATTGGTGCAGCAGTGGCCGCAATTGGAACAGCTGCAGTTGCTACAGGGGCTAGCCTGATTAAACTTGGTGATGAGTACAATATGGCCGTAAACCAAATCTCTGCTTCAACAGGCGCAACAGGGGCTGAACTCGAGGAATTGGGTAAGGTTGCTCAAAATGTGTACAAGCACAATTTCGGTGATAGCTTGGATGATGTGGCAGTAGGGATTTCAGAGGTTCAAAAGATAACCGGACTCATGGGTGAAGAGCTAGAAAAAGCCACCGAGTCCGGTTTTGCATTGAGAAAAACTTTTGACTTTGATATGCAGGAATCTGCTAGAGCGGCAAGTGCTCTTATGAAAAACTTCGGTATCTCAGCTGATGAAGCCTACAACATCATTGCAACGGGTGCACAAAATGGGGCTGATAAAAACGGAGATTTGTTGGATACCCTGAATGAATACTCTGTTCAATATGCTTCCCTTGGTCTTAGTGCCGATGAGTTTATTGCTAGTTTAATAGGTGGTGCAGAAAGCGGAGCATTTAGTATTGATAAGGTCGGGGATGCTGTAAAGGAATTTAACATACGGGCAAAAGACGGAAGTACAACGAGTATGGAAGCCTTCACGGCCTTAGGTCTCAATGCGGAAGAAATGACAAGGAAGTTTGCGGAGGGTGGCGAAACAGCCAATGCTGCTTTTTTCAGTGTCATTGAAAAGCTACAGGAAATTGAAGATCCTCTCCTCAAAAATACGATAGGTGTTCAGCTATTTGGTACACAGTTTGAAGATTTAGAAGCTAATGTATTACCTGTACTTGCAGGGATAAAAGACAGTACCGTAGCTAGTGGTGATGCATTGGCCCAAATCACAGAAGTGAAATACGATAACTTGACCGATGGAATTGAAGGAGTAAAACGTTCCTTGCAAGGGGTGTTTTTACCCGCTGTAAGTGAAGTGTCCTCAGGAATAACTGATTTATTTTCTGGTCTTTCCAATGGCATTAATGAGGCGGATGGGGATTTTGAGAAGATCGCTGAAGTTATTGGTGAGACGGTTGCTGGTATTACAGAACTAATTACAGAGCAACTACCTCAATTTGTTACATTAGGGCTTCAAATCATTATGTCCCTTGTCGGTGCCATTGTAGAAAACCTCCCAATGATCATTGATTCCGCCATGCAAATTGTAACGACTCTACTTCAGGGACTTATTGAGGCTCTACCTCAAATCACAGAAGGAGCTCTTTACCTAGTTCTTAGTTTAGTAGATGGAATTATTGCCAATCTGCCTGCATTAATCGAAGCGGCACTCACTATGATTGTGACCCTGGCTACTGGTATTGGTGAGGCCCTGCCAAACTTGATTCCATCGATTGTAGCAGCAATTCTATTAATCGTTGAAACAATCATAAATAATCTCGGTATGATTTTAGATGCAGCTTTTAAAATTATTGAAGGCCTTGCTGTTGGAATTTTAAATGCATTACCTAGATTAATTGAGGCTCTTCCAGCCATTATTTCATCAATTATAAATTTTATTACTAGTAATCTACCAAAGATAGTTGAGATGGGCATTAAGCTAATCATTCAATTAGCTGCGGGTTTAATCCGGGCGGTTCCTCAGCTTGTGGCACAGTTACCACAGATCGTTTCTGCAATTATTGTAGGTATTGGAAAAGCAGCCATTTCAATTGGTCAAGTAGGGGTAAACATCGTCCGAGGGCTTTGGAATGGGATTTCTTCCATGGTTGGTTGGATTAAAGATAAGGTCAGCAACTTTGTCGGAGGTATTGTCAGTAGTGTAAAAGGGATCCTTGGAATTCGCTCACCTTCCAGAGTCTTCGCTGGTATCGGGGAGAACATGGGCGAAGGGATTGGTGTTGGATTCTCTGATACCATGGGCAATGTAGAAAAGGAAATGGAAGGCGCCATTCCTACTGATTTTGATTTGAATATGGATAGTGTGGTCACTGGAGTTGAGGGAGGAAAGAGTGGTGCATCATTTGATGTCACAATTCCATTAACGATCGATGGGAATGTATTAACTCGGATTATTGCCCAGCTTCAATGGAACCAAAATACAGTGACCGTCAGAAACTTAGGAGTTGCAGGTTCGTAAAAGGAGGGCAGACTGGTGATTGAAATCTATGCAGGAAGTACACTTATTCAAACGATCAGAAAAGTAATGTCAGCGAACTTGAGAGAAACACTTGAAGGCGAGCTAACTTTATCGTTTACCGTATTAGCCAAGTCTGCCCTTGCTTTAAAAACAAAACAGCTGGCAAAACTAAACGATCAATATTTTGAAATCGTACAAATAGCAAAGTCGTTACAAGGAAGCCTTCCAGTATGTTCGGTAACTTGTGAACATGTATCTTACATCTTAAATGACGAGATTTTTAATATAGATGAATTTGATTTCACTGGAGACCCCAAAGCTGGACTAAATCAGTTACTTTCAGGGACTCCTTTTTCTGCAGGAATCGTTGATTTTACAGAAACCTGCACGATGAAAATTAATCAGGAAGTGACAAGAAGGGCAGCACTTAAGCAGTATATAGCCATCCTAGGTGGCGAGATTGAATACGACGGCTACCAGATTAACATTCGCAAACATCGTGGTAGTAGTGTGTATCAACCAGTCATGGATTCAAAAAACGTTACGGACGTATCGGTCTCCCATGATTCAAGGGAAAATGCGTCCTCGTATAGCATTTCCTTTTTCAAGCTCTTAAATCTTAGAGTAGGAGATAATGTGCACATTGTTTTCAGACCTCTAGGCATTGATGTGAAGACGAGAATTATTTTATTAGAATATAATCCTTTTTATCGTTACGATATTCGAGTTGAGGTTGGTAGGTACAAGCCGAGTATTTCAGACACCTTTTATCGGATTGAAAATTCCATGAACAAGGTGGAAAGTTCACTGACTGAGGTAGGGAGTTCTGTTGATGGTTTGCAGTACCAAATGGACCAGCTCGGCATTTCTTATACCATCGTGAAGAATTTGACGATTGATGGCAGCATGATTCATGTAACCTATGAAGTTGAAAAAGGGGATACACATCAATACTTTGCCGACTATAGTTACACCACTGATAGCAATGGAAGGATTACGAGCATTACTTTGGAAGATATTTTTTCAGAGTTGTTATTAAAAGAAGTGTCCACTTTGTTGGTCGATGCTTCAAGATTTGAAATTACGTATGCAGATGGAGAGACTGCTAGTTATAACTATTCGACAGATAGCAGTGGCAGAATTACCGGAATTGAAAAGGTGGTGGAGGGATGAGTTATCATAGGAATTTTAATAATACATTAGCGATTTGGGCAGCTTTTGGTGGCAGAGGCGAACTCATTCTTCCTATCCCCACATTGAGTTGGCAAAGAAAATACTATCATGATTTTGGTTATACCAAGTATGGCAGTGAAACACAAATTAAGGTTCATGACAACGGGAATGCTCAGATTGCCGTTTATCATGCCAAAACACCATATATGTCTTATTTTAATAAAAGCACAGGCAAATGGACCGTGGCTAGTGTTCCTTGGTGGAGCTACGGAGCACCTGAGGTTTTATGGGCTGGGGACGGGGTGTTTTTAGCCAAGATTACAGGCATGGCGAACATTATTGCTTCTTTTGATGGAATCACTTGGCATAATGCCGGTTATTGCCAAGGAGCACAGAACTCGATGACCACAGGGGCCTATGATTCTAGTAGGGGCTCTGGGGTTGTTAGTTGGTGGTACTATAAATCTCCGGTGTACTACAGTTTTGATTCATTAACAGAAAGAACAGAATGGACTTTAGTGGGAGCGGATGGTTCATCGGTTCCTATCTTTAGTTACATGACGACACATAAAGGAAAATTTGTCGGAGTTGTCGGTGGGGATCGTTCGATTGCAGTAGCAAGTACCTCCAGCCCTGGCTCTTGGACGACAACTATTCCTGAAGATTTAAATACTTACTATATGTTTATCCGGTCCATTCACGACAAACTCTTTGTGATGAAGTACCGCTACGTTAGTGGAACATTCCATGTCAAACTTTGTGTAATGAACGATAGTGCCACTGAGCTTACGGAAACGAACCTTTCTCATGTAGGGAATCTAGCGGATAACCGCATTCCAGATCCAGAAAACATCATATGGATGGAGGATTGGGGGAAATACGCTCTTTTCAATGAAGGGATGCTGTATGTATCGGCGGATGGCTTAACATGGGAAGGTGTAAAACAGCCAGGGTTCACCACAACAAATTCTGATACCTTTGGTGGAGCTATTTATGTACCGGGCGATGGATTTTATGTGAAGTGTAGTGGTTATGTTTATTATGCACCGTATTAAAATAACTCAAGAAAATACAGGCGCTTTGTGGCTATTCAGGTCACAGGCGTCTTTTTTATATAGATAAAATTGATTGAGAGCGAGGGGAGAAACATGGCAATAAAAGAAGCTTGGGTATTTGTACAAACAGCAATTGCAGCACTGGGTGGATGGTTGGGGTGGTTTCTTGGCGGCTTAGACGGATTCCTATATGCCCTAATTATCTTTGTAATTGTTGATTATATAACTGGAATTATGGTTGCGATTATCAATCGAGAGCTTTCCAGTGAAATTGGTGCGAGAGGAATTTTCAAAAAGATCCTTATTTTTATTCTAGTCGGGATTGCTCATATCATTGATAGCCGACTCATTGGTGAAGGTAGTGTCATTCGCACAGCCGTCATCTTTTTTTATCTTTCAAATGAGGGGATCAGCATTATAGAAAATTCCTCGAGGATTGGACTACCTATCCCACAGAAGCTGAAAGATGTCTTAGCTCAATTGCATGGAAAAGCGAAAGGGGAAGATAAGAATGAAACTAAACACTAAGTATATGACCAGAAATGATTGCTTTACAGCTGGAAGGAAAATCGCTCCTAAAGGAATTATGGTCCACTCTACTGCAACCCCAGGTGTCATGGCGGCAGACTGGTTTAGTCGTTGGAATAAATCGTTCAAGGCCGGTGAAACCAATCGACAGGTTTGTGTCCATGCTTTTGTTGATGACAAAGGGGTATGGCAGTACTTACCTTGGAACCACCGTGGCTGGCATGCTGGTGGAAGTGCAAATAATACGCACATTGGTTTTGAGATTTGTGAGCCAGGTGGGTTTTCTTATGGAAAAGGATCTGCGATGGTGGGCTATAACGTTTCAAAGAATGAGGCTTATTTTAGAAAGGCTTGGCAAAATGCGGTGGAACTTTGTGTGATGTTATGCCAAAAGTATGGCCTTACTGAAAAGGATATTATCTGTCACTCAGAGGGAAGTAAAAAGGGAATTGCCAGTAACCATGCGGATGTGATGCATTGGTTCCCTAAGCATGGGGAAAGTATGAATTCTTTCCGAGCAGCAGTGGGTGCCGCATTAAATAAAACTAGTAGTACATCAAGCTCACCAACTTCGATTCAAGTAGGAGATGTAGTGGAAGTGAAGTTTTCAGCAAGTAAGTATTATCCCGGTGGGGCGACAATTCCATCTTGGGTGAAAACAGGATCCTATCATAAGGTGACTCAGGTTGTTTCAAATGGGAAACCGGTCGTTAAAGGTGGGAAGACTTGTGTACTGCTGGGTAAAAAAGTAGATAAGAAGAAAGGTAAAGAATCTGCGGGGATTATGAGTTGGATTGATGTGGGTTCATTGATTGTCATAGTTTCGAAGTCTAAAGAAGTCAAAAAGCCAATTGAAAGCAATAGTCTGTATAGGGTCCAGATAGGAGCTTTTTCTAATAAAGAGAATGCAGAAGTATTGCTAGACAAAGTGAAGAAAGCTGGATTTGACGGCTTTATTAAGAAGGGTTAAAGCGGGATTATAAGGGCTGATAATTCTCAGGATATCAGCTCTTTTTCTGCTTTTTATCCATTTAATTACTTGCTATTAGGATGGAATTAAGTGATATATACAATAACCAAAGAAGCTGATGAACCTTGATGCAGAGCGGATTCAGCAGTTTCTTTTGGGGAGCCAGATTGAATAGAAGAAGCCAGGTGTTAAGAAATAGGGCTAAAATTTGAAAGGAGGCAAAAACATGGCAGAAGCATTGTTTGGTTCATTTGGGCAAAGTGCAGGTGGCCTTTCATTAATGGATCCACCAGCAGAACAACCTAAGAAATTAAGAGTGGCTGCATATGTACGAGTCAGCAGCCTCTTAGATGAACAAGAAGGATCTTTTGATAACCAAAAGACACATTACACTCAATTAATTCGCTCCACACCGGGTTGGAAGATGGTTGACATTTATACAGACCAAGGAAGGTCTGGGACTTCGATGGCGAAGCGACCAGGCTTTAATAGAATGATTCGACACGCTTATGAAAAGAAAATTGATATCATCCTTTGCAAATCGGTGTCCAGATTTGCGAGGAATGTACTTGACGCCATTAACACGATTCGAGAGCTGACTGAGTTGGGAGTTCGAATTATTTTTGACAAAGAAAATATAGACACAGGCGATATGGCTAGCGAATTTATTCTCACCATGTTATCTGCGACAGCACAGGAAGAGAGCCGAAGTATTTCGGAGAATATAAACTGGGCATTAGAAAAGCGGTATGAAAGAGGTGAACCAGTCTTTGTTAGAAAGCTTGGCTACCAAAAAAACGAAAAGAAAGAATGGATCATCATAGAAGAAGAAGCGCACATTGTTCGAGAAGCATTTGAAGAGGCAATGAATGGAAAGACACCTGCTCAAATTGCTAAGCAATTCATAAAAAAGAGATATAAAAAAATTAACGGACGAACAGACTGGTCTTCCACCACAGTTCGGTTGATGCTACTCAATCGGGACTACACAGGAGATGTCATTTGCCAGAAATATTATACGGAAAGTTACCTTTCCCATAAGAGAGTGGCCAATAATGGAGAACGAAATCAGTATTTTATCGAGAACCACCATGCACCGATTGTGAGCCGAGAAACATTTGAAGCAGTCCAGCGGGAACTAGAGAGGCGTAAAAAACCGAATAAAAATAAAAAGGTAAATCGCTACCCGCTTTCCAGCCGGATTCAATGTGGGAAATGCGGGGGGAATTTACATCGATTCATTTGCAAAGGGATTGTTAGATGGCGCTGTGAGAATAACGTAAGAAGCAAAGAGTTGTGTACCATGGGAAGTATTAAGGAAGAAGTGATTAGGGAAGCCATGCAAGATGCTTTTCTCGAGCGTTACCGGCTGGCACGGTTTATGTACGACATGGAGAGAATGAAAAAGGATCTTACAAGAGCTGTTGCTGCAAGGGACTTTTCTTACAACAGACTTCGCTTGGATTTAGAACAAATTTTATTAGAAGAGAATATTGCACTTATTAATGCCAATGGGTCTGAAGCGGATAGTACAGATGAGAAACTTGGGGAACTGGCATCAAAAAGAGCATCTATTGAAAAAGAACTAAAGATAAGGGAGGATTGGTGGGAGCTTCTGGATCAAGATTTTGCATTAAGAGAAGAAGCAAAGACAAAACTCAAGGAACTAGATGCAGTGAGGGATCCATCTAAACAATTACAAAAAGAACTTCGAAATATTTCATTCTTAAGGGCATGGGTAGTACGTGTAAAAGCGATAACACCAATGTCCTTTTGTATGCATTGGATTGACGATAAGGAAACAATAGTTGATTTAAGAAAGGAGTAGGAAATAATGAGTAGCCATCAAAGTTCATCAAGGGTACGGATAATTCCGGCAAAAGCTAGAACAGGCCGAACGGAAGCGAATCCTGGTGGACAAAAGAAACGGATTGCAGTGTATGCCCGAGTATCCACTGACTCAGAAATGCAGGCTAGCAGCTATGACCTCCAAGTGGCTCATTACAAGGACTATGTAAGTAAAAACCCTGCTTGGATACTTGCTGATGTGTATGCAGATGAAGGGATATCAGGGACCTCAACGAAGAACCGGACAGAATTTAATCGAATGATTCAAGACTGTGAAGAAGGGCGGATTGACTATATTTTGACCAAGTCAATCAGTCGCTTCGCACGAAACACATTGGACTGCATATCAATTATCAGGAAGTTAAAAGGGCTCAAAAGTCCAGTTGGCGTTTTTTTTGAGAAAGAGAATATTGACACACTGGATTCAAAGTCAGAGCTTTTCTTAACCATTTTATCCTCGATGGCACAGGAAGAAAGCCGTAGCGTAAGTGAAAACACGAAGTGGGGAGTGCAGAAGAGATTCCAACAAGGAATAGTTCATATGCCAACCACGTTTTTCCTGGGTTACGACACAACTGAGGATGGAGAAATAGTCATCATCGAAGAACAGGCAAAGGTGGTACGGAGGATTTTTCGAGAGTTTTTAGAAGGAAAAGGATGTCCAAGCATTGCTAGAGATTTAATGAGAGACGGGTTAAAGACGGGAAAGGGAAATAAAACGTGGACAGGAGATTCGGTCTATAAAATCTTGAGACAAGAGAAGTACCAAGGACATTGTTTAGCACAGAAGACCGTCACGCTCGATTTTTTATCGCATAAAAGGGTACGCAACACAGATATTCAACCGCAATATTTTGTGAAGAACACCCACCCAGCCATTATCAGCGAGGAAACATTTGAAGCAGCCCAACAGGAAATGAAAAGGCGGAGTTTGATGATGCGGGACCCAGATAAAAAGTATCGACAGCACTACAGTGGAGTTAGCCCATTTTCCAATGAGTTCTTTTGCGGAGAATGCGGAAGGCCGGTCATACGAAGAAGGATGACCTCTAGTAGAAAAGGGGAGAAGTATTACATTTCGGGTTGGCAATGCAGGGTTACCGCAGGAAGAGATCCGGACTATAAGGACTGTAAAACGAGCTATGTCCAAGAAACGGATTTAGAAAACGCCTTTATGAAAATCATGAGGGAAATGAAAGAAAACCTTGATGAAGTAAAACAAGAAACGCAGCGAGCCATTGAAAAAGCATCCCTCTTGCCATCAGAACAACAGCGGCTAGAGGAGTTGAACACGCAAATTGAAGCCATAACTGATCGCATCAGTGACCTAGCAGCAAAGGAATCTACGACAAACGATGCCATCTACGACGCGACATTGAGGCACTTGATTTACGAACAAGAAATACTCCAACAGGAGCGGGATAGTCTGGAGGACAACATGCAAGAGCAACTTTATTTAGAAAAGCAATTCCAATCCCTCCTAAACTCATTAGAAGAAACTGAGAACCTAGAGGATTTTGATGTGAAGCTTTTCAAAAATACAGTTGAGCGAGGCATTATTTACAAAGAGCGAGTGGTTGAATTTCAATTTAAATGCGGCGTAAAACGGACCATTTGCGCAAGGGAACGAAAGACACCCAAGAAGAAATAAGCGCAATTTAATCGAATAAACATAAACCTCTTTCCACCCGGAAAAAGAACTTGAAAGTTCTCGGGATGTGAGTGATAGATGGACACGAACCATTATCACTTACGGGAAAGAGGTTTTTATTATGAATGAATTTCAAAAAGGTATGTGGGTCCGTACCTTATGGGATCCAGTCAAGGAAAGAGAGGAAAGCCCACTCCTTGGAGACAAGCAAGTTAAAGTCGCAGCTTATTGTCGAGTGAGTACCGACTTTGAGAATCAGATTCGCTCACTGGAGAATCAGGTACATCACTATACTCACCTAATTAGAAGTAAACCAAATTGGAAGTTTGTAGGTGTGTATTTTGATAGTGGCACAAGCGGTAGTAATGCTAAAAAGCAACGAGGACTACAGCGATTGCTTCGCCATTGCGACGAAGGAAGAGTCGATTATATTCTTACAAAAGATTTATCTCGCCTAACGAGAAATGCAGAACATTTGATAGAAATAGTAGAGGATCTTAAAGCTAAAAATGTGGGGATTTACTTTGAAAAGGAACAAATTGATACATCTATTACGTTTAATCAATTTTTACTCACCACTTATGCAGCCCTTGCCCAAGAAGAAATCGAGAACCTATCTACCTCTACAAAATGGGGATACGAGAAAAAGTTTCAAAAAGGTGAAGCTAAATTCTCTAGACTATATGGCTATAACCTAGTTCGAGGGGTGTCAGGAAATACACTGGAGATTAATGAGCAAGAAGCGGCGGTTGTTCGTAACATTTTTGATTGGTTTCTACAAGGGTGGTCGAGGGCTGAAATTACAAGAGAACTCTACAGACAAGGGATTAAAACAGCTAACGGAAAAGATAGATGGTTGGCTTCCAATATCAAAAAAATGCTAATGACTTACACATACACGGGAAATATGATGGCAAGAACTGCGACCAGAGATCTTTTCACTCACAAAATGACTTATCACGATCGAGAGGAGATTGAGATAGAAAACACTCACCCTCCAATCATCAGTCGGGAAGTATTCGATGAAGTGCAGAGGCGTATTGAAAGCAACAAAAGAAATACAGGAACACCAACGAAGAGAAATCGACCTGCATTCTCCCAAAAGCTCATTTGCCATGCCTGTGGATATCGATATAAATTTTTTCCTAGTCCTAGAATTGACTACTGGAAGTGTGCTTCGAGTAATGCCAAAACATGCGATGCTCCAAACATTAATGAAGAGCAGTTAAATCAAATGGCATTACAAGCGATGAGCTTAAAATATGAATTGAATCAATCGGACAGTCTTGCCCAGTTGCAGAAAGAACTCAAAGCGACCAATCAGCAGGACCATTTTGAATTTCATCGGTTGAAATGGTTAACGGAATTGGAGATAGCAAAGGAAAGTAATGAGGATCCAGAAAAGATAAATGCCTTAGAAAAAGAATACCAAGCATTTGAAAAACAGGTTGCTCAAATAGAGGATGATCGTCCTTTTCGTGTAAAGACATTGGAATGGCTAGAAACACTACAGTCTATGGAAGACTTTCAGCAAAACGTAACGACGGATTACCTACGTGCATGGATTCATCAAATCACGATAGAAAATGAAAGAAACTATCAAGTTGAATGGTTTGATGGGACAAGCCTGGCGGTTGGTCAACTATCTGAAAGCAAATCCATTCATTCATCTCAAGAAGATAAACCAAAGAAAAAAGAAAGCCCCAAGAAGGAGGTGAATCAAGAACTGACCCTTCTCGATGAACATGGGGCTTTAAAAGAGAAGAGGGGAAAAGAAGTGAATACTACGGTTGAGCGAGAAGTACAAAAGATAGAACCAGGTGAGGGGAAGGCTATTCTTGAAACGATTGAGAATGCACGGATAGGAAATGAAAAGCCTGATCATTTGCAAAAAAGTAAAAAAACACTTAAGACAGCTGCTTACTGCAGGGTTTCCACCGATCGCTTAGAACAGAAAACAAGCATGAAAACACAGGTAGCATACTATACGTATCTCATTCTAAAAGACCCAGCCTACGAGTTTGCGGGTATCTACGCAGATGAAGGAATCACAGGGCGTTCCTTGGAAAAGCGAGATCAATTAAACCAACTATTGAAGGATTGTGAACGAGGGCTTGTTAACGTCATCATCACCAAGTCCATTTCTCGCTTTAGCCGGAATGCATTAGATACCCTTTCCATTGCACGACACCTGAAACAACTCCCAACCCCTGTGTATATTTATTTTGAGAAAGAAAACATCTGGACGTCAGATCCTCAATCGGAGCTGATGATGTCCATCTACGGTGCCATCGCCCAGGAAGAAGTGATGAATGTGGGGAGGAGCATTGCTTGGGGACATCGGAGTCAGGCCAAACGAGGAATTATCCGGTGGAAAAAGGCTACGTATGGATATTGGGTAGACGAAGATTATCGCTGGCACATCCAGCCAGAGCAAGCCAAAATCATCAAACGTATTTTTAGGGAAGTGATAAAAGGTAAGACAGTAAATAAAATTTGTGAAGACTTAGCCGGTGATGGGATTAAAACAGCAACAGGAAAAGACTATTGGAATCCTAAATCAGTGATGGCGATGTTAACCAATGAAGTGTATAAGGGAGATTATTTATTCCAAAAACACGTGACCGTTGATACCCTACAATCCAAGGTCATCCGTAATCAAGGAGAGGAACCACAGTATTATATTGAAAATCATCATGAGCCGATCATTAAGCCAAAGGACTGGGACCGGGTTCAGGATATTTTAGAAGAACGGAAAAAAGGATTTATCAAAGATGGACATCGGAAGTATGAAAAAGATGAAATGAAAAATGAAGCGTTTATTGAAAAACTGTATTGTGGTGAATGTGGTTACTTGATGGGGCATAGACGGCATGTAGAGAGACGATGGAAAAAACCTTTTGAAACGCACTTCTGGGTGTGCTGTCGCCATGACCAGAGATATAGAACTGAACGATGCGATACAAGGCGTATTCGCCAGGATTATTTAGAGTGGAACTTCATCCACTTTTTAAGACAGATTCATAGGAACCCTAATTTTAAAAATGACGTCTTGCATTGGATTAATAGATTGGAATTAACAGAGGAAGAGAAGCAGGAAGAAATAGATTTGCAGGACAAAGTGGAAGCACAAAACCAAGCCTTGTACAGTGCGGTTGAAGAGGGTATTCATGAAAACGGCCAAAACACTCAGCTGGTGGATAAGCTGACAGAAGAATTGGTGGAGTTGCATGACCGACTGAAACACTTTAGTGAACGAGAAAGACGCGTGGAACATGAAAGAATAATGTTTAAGGAAATCATGAAAAAGGTGAAAAAGCATATGGAAGGAGCAAGCGAGGACTTTCCTGAGAATTTGTTTCAAGAATTTATTAGTCGAGCAGAAGTGTGTAAAGATGGAAAGGTCACCTACCATCTCATATTTGAACTGGAACAAGAAATGCCGGAAACCTATGCTGATTATGTTGAAATAAAAAGACAGCATAAAAAGCAGAAAACCAAGGAAAAGCATGAGGCATTACTCAAAGGGCCTGAGGTGGAGGAGCTGTTAGTATTTTGCGAGGAGCCAAAGGATCTGAAAGAGATTGTTAGTTTTATGAATGAAAGGATGGTCATTTCTGATTCGCACATCTTCCAAGTTATTTTGAGACCCTTAATGAAGGAAGGAAGAATGGAAAGATTCAAAGCACCGGAAAAGGGTGGAACTAGAGAAGTGTTTCATTACCGGATAAAAAAACATAACTATTAATTAGGTACCCATTGAGTAGGCTAGTGGCCACTTGATGGGTTTATTTTTTTTGAATTAGTTAGTAAAAATAACTGGGAAATTTAACCGCAAGATGTGTTAAATGTTGTAGAATAATAGGAGTATTGGTCGATAAAACCTGCGAGAACATATATTTAATAGGTTTTCTAAAATCAGAAAATATAGGGAGGTGCATGTATATGGGTGAATTTTGGAGATCTCTATCTTGGGATTTAAGGGTATTAATAGTAGTAGCTGGAATTTTGTCGGTTCTAATTTTCTTTTCATTCTTAGACCCTGATAAAAACAGTTCCTTTGCATCTTCGCTAGTATTTTTGACTATCGGTGTTATCACAATAATGGTATCGTCAAAACCTACATTACAAGATTCTTCAACAACCTTTGCAGCAACCATTATAGGGTCTTTTGTTATTGTTTTAGTGATACTGCCGATAATACCAAATGTTGATTATTGGGCTGAGATACTTTCATTAAGTGGATTATTGGTAGCGGTTCTCATTTCGTTAACAAGGAATTTAATATATGTTTATCAAGAAAGACGTTATGATGTTTATGGTCAAAGGGATATAAGAAGAAGGATGTTAAAATGGGCAAACACGGATAGATTCGCTCATTTGACTGAACAGGAGGCAAATCAGATACGAGAATTTTTAGATCAACACAATATTGAATAAATTAAGTGGGGCATTACTAAATGATGTAATGCTCTTTTCTTTAGATGGGTTGTAATATCGTGGTTAAACTAGAATTTTTATAAAAATATTAGTTGGAGGGAATTATGGAGATTTACTTCGAAAACTGGATTAAAGAACAAGATGTATCAGAAGACGCAAAAATTTTATTTAATGAATCTATTATGTGTTATAGAGTCGGGGCATTTCGTGCAGCATATATTATGTCTTATCTAGGATTTTTCAAAACCATAAAAGATCGTTTATTAAGAAGTGAAATCCCGGAGTTGATGAAAGACGAAGAAGGGGTTTGGAACAATTTAGTTAATAGATTAAAAGATGATAGAAAGTGGGAGGAGGCTGTCATCCAAGCAATACAAATGAAAAAGAAAATCGATGAAAGCGAAGAAGTACAAAGTAAAGTATTTTTAATAACTAACGATATCATTGAAGAAATCCCATTTTGGAGAAGGAAAAGAAATGAGTGCGCACATGCCAAAGATACTATAATTGGTCATAGTCATGTAGAAATGTTTTGGCTATTTCTAAGATCTAACCTTTCAAAATTCATTGTAAATGGTGGGAAACAGGCTTTATTAGAGAAAATAAAAAAACACTTTGATCCTACTTATACTAAGCCTAATTCTGATTTCACATACCTTATAAAAGAAATTCCCTTAGTTGTAAAAAAAGATGAATTAAAAGAGTTACTTAAAGACATTTATAATGATTATGTGAATTTATCCCTTTTTGGTAGGAAAAAGCAAGAAACCGAATTTTGGAGAGCCATTGCTTACTCAGAAAACAGAGATATAGTAGAGTCATTTGTTGAATTTATTACATCTGATGAAGATGTATTTACTCAATTCGTTGAAACGTTTCCCGATAGACTTACCTTGTGTTTGGGTAAAGAGGAGTTAATCAGAGTATTCTGGAGAGAACTTCTTTTCAAAGATATAGGCAATTTTAATCATGTTTTTTGGGAATTAGCTATAACCTTACTAACAAGTGGTGTTATTCCAGAAGAGGAGAGACAGACATTTGTTAGAAAATTATCTAGGCAACTAAAAAATGGAGCTTATCCAGATGAAGATCAAGCAAGGGTATTACGGAAACATGATTTCTTTAAAATAATTAAAGATACCTTGTTTGAAAGTGGAGATTTAAATAAAGTATATACTGGCTATCAATTTGCCAATAGTAATGGCAAGAAAATTGTATACTACTTAGAAAATAATCCTTTGGATGCAAAAGTTGTAAGTGAGTTAAATATTTTATTTAAAAGTTATACGTTTGGGGATTTGTATAGTAGGATGGAAAGCTTTATGGAAAGGAGTCCGAGATTCATTTATGAGTTTAGGGCAATAGCTGAGGAGGAAGGCATGGAATTAGCTGAGTTCTTTAAGGAAAAAGGTGGATCAGATGAAGGAGAAACTAGTGAACAGTAGTCATAGGTAAAATAAGCAAGTATGCTCATCACAATACGTGGTGGGCATTTTTTTGCGTTTTATGAAGTGAGATTCACCATAATAGTGAACCGGGGAAATAGAAGGGGAAGGGCTAAGAATAATCGGTCTATATAATAGTAGAAACTCGGATTATTTAATCTATATTTTGCGTATTTTTATCCATTCAGCCTCACGGCG
>NZ_LT629718.1 GCF_900104575.1 Bacillus tuaregi | reverse complement strand
ACCGAAGAATCTCTCGGGGTAAGGGGAACGACATGTTAGGAAAGTAGTTAACGGAACTGGGGATACCCTCCTCATCACTTTCTCAAGAAAGTAAAGCAGAAACCTATAAGTGCAAACGAAATGGTAGATGGATGAGAGGGAGTCGGAGGGGGTCATAGTACCAATGATGACAATGACAACACAACATTGTCTAGGGAAGGACGGCGTTAGCCATTACCCTACTTCGTTCATATGTCAGAAGGAGGTAAGAGTCAGTGAATGTCAGGAAAATGACTAACTACACCAATAATGTAAAAGCTCAAGAACTCTGGAAGACGTTATATCTTTGTGCCAAGGAATGTCCAACTCGAAGATTTCACGCTTTATATGACAAAATCTATCGTCCTGATATTCTATGGGAAGCGTGGCAACGTGTGAAACGTAAGAAAGGAAGTGGAGGTGTCGATGGACAGACGATTGAACAAATCGTCTCGGAGTACGGTGAGAAGAAATTTATGAACGAACTCTATCTAGAATTAAAGGAGAAACGTTATCACCCTAGTCCAGTCCTAAGAACCTATATTCCAAAGGATGATGGTAAGAAACGTCCATTAGGAATTCCTACTATTAAAGACCGAGTCGCACAAATGGCAACGAAAATGGTTATTGAACCAATATTCGAAGCTGACTTTCATGACTGTTCGTTTGGTTTTCGTCCAAAACGAAATGCCCATCAAGCAATGGCAAAGATAAGAAAAGCCAGTAAGAAATGTTTTTGGGTAGTAGACGTCGATATCCAAGGATATTTCGATAATATCAATCAACATAAGTTGATGAAATTATTAGAACAAAGGATTAGTGACCGACGGGTTTTAAAACTTGTTCGAAAATGGTTAGAGTCAGGCATAATGGAGGAAGGCAAAATAAGAAATCCGATTACTGGTACACCTCAAGGTGGTGTAATTTCACCTCTTTTAGCGAATATCTATTTAAATACAATGGATATGCTTTGGGAGAAGAAGTTCAAAGACTTGGGTGAACTCATAAGGTATGCGGATGACTTCGTCATCATGTGCAAAACCAAATCACAAGCACTTGAAAGTATAAAGGTTATCCAATCAATAATGGGAAAACTCGACCTTACTATTAATAGAAACAAATCGAGACTAGTTAATCTGTGGAATGACATAGATGGTTTTGATTTTCTAGGTTTTCATAATCGGAAGTTTCCAATCAGACGAAAAGG
>NZ_LT629717.1 GCF_900104575.1 Bacillus tuaregi | reverse complement strand
ATTTTAGCCATTTTATCTTTATATACTAACAAAATGGTACTATGTTACATAGATAAATCCTATATATTGTATATTTTTACAATTTTTCACTGATTTTAATACAATATGTTGTGGTTGTCTCTTAACCATTCTGACTTCCTTAACTCCATTCAATAATTTCCTATATTTTAGGTTGCCAAAAAGCCCGTCAAATCAACGTTTTTAAAATCCAAAACGCCGGGTTTTAGCCATTTTATCTTTATATACTAACAAAATGGCACTATGTTATATAGATAAATCCCATATATTGTACAACTCCGTGTTTTTTTGCTGATTTCAACACAATATGCTGTGGTCATCTATTAACCATTCTGACTTCCAAAAGAACATTCAATCTCCCTTTTATCCTCTACTCCTAACCCTAAACAAGTATAACAAATACAACCCCAATATATAGTGTTACATCCTGGAATACAGGGAAGTTATTCACTAAATATCGTGTCCACAAAAAAAATCAGCCGGCCTTCAACCAGCTCAATAGAAAATATTAATTACAAATAAGGAACACCCGGATCCTCATTCTCATCACTATTCTCTTCCTCAACAACCGAATGCACACTACACTCAACCCTGCCATCAAAATAACGAAGTTCCCCACCAGCAGGACAAACACGTCCATCATAACTAAGCAAAAACTCAGCAAGATACAACTCCGGACGCTCAACACTCTCTAATTCCAAATAAACCTCATACTGCCTCTCAATCTCAACAACACTCGCATCACAAACATCCTTCTCAGCCTTTTCAATAATTCCACCGACAGATATCACCGCAACCGCAGCATGAATACCCAGAATAACAATTACAGCTAGCACCTCAACCAAAGTAAAACCATTCAGATTACCTTTCCTACTTCCCAAGTAATAAACCAATACTTGACGTAATTGAGTAAACTTTAGCATTACTAATCATCATCCTTGTATGCCAATGTAATACTTTCAACCTCCAATACCACCTCCACTTTCATTATTTCAAAAAACTAATCATCTAACAATTAAATTCCCTTACAAAGGAACGAAGTTCCGGGTCTAAAAAAAAATCTAGGAGGATGCAAATAATACCCATACACATCCTCCATTCAATTTCACGGAAAAAAACAACCTCTTCTTAGCCTCGCAAGAGGCGTTTACTTAATTCCCAGCAGCAACCAACTGCCTCTCCCCAAACTTAGTATTAGCAACCCCAACAAGAGTCTCCTTAAGTTCAACAGCATCCATATCAGGAAGATCCTCTATCACAGAGTAAAGCTCCCTCTTCCCCATAGGCTCCGCCTTCCCAATAAAAATCTTTGGAAACACCTGCTCCTTCTGAACCTCATTATCATTCAAAAGTTCCTCATACATCTTCTCACCAGGACGAAGTCCTGAAAACCGAATCCCAATCTCCTCAACAGAATAACCCGAAAGGGTTATAAGATTCCTCGCCAAATCAACAATCCTCACCGGCTCACCCATATCCAAAACAAAAACCTCCCCACCACGAGCCAAAGCCCCAGCCTGAATAACAAGCCGCGAAGCTTCCGGAATCGTCATAAAATACCGCGTAATCTCCGGATGCGTAACCGTAATCGGCCCCCCAGCCTCAATCTGCTTCTTAAACAACGGTATAACACTACCACGACTTCCAAGAACATTCCCAAACCGAACCGCAACAAACTTAGTCTTACTCTCCTTCGCCATGTTCTGAACAACCATCTCAGCAAACCGCTTAGTCGCCCCCATAACATTAGGCGGATTCACCGCCTTATCCGTCGAAATAAGAACGAAGTTCTTAACCCCAAAAACATCAGCAGCCTCCGCCACATTCCGCGTCCCAAAAATATTATTCTTAACAGCCTCAGCTGGATTATACTCCATCATCGGCACATGCTTATGCGCTGCCGCATGATACACCACATCCGGGCGATACTCCTGCATCACATCAAAAATCCGCTCGCGATCCTGCACATCCGCAATAATCGGCACAATCTCAAACTCCTGAGAGAACTTCTTCTTCAACTCCATATCAATCAAATATATACTATTCTCTCCATGCCCTAACAACAACAGCTTCTCGGGAGAGAAGCGCGCAATCTGCCGACAAATTTCCGACCCAATAGAACCACCGGCACCTGTTACAAGAACCGTCTTGCCTGTCAGCTTGTCCGAAATCGACTCCATATCCAGCTCAATCGGCTCACGACCAAGCAAATCCTCGACCTGGACATCACGAATATTATTGACCGAAACCTTCCCTGTCACAAGATCCTCAATCAACGGCAGGATTTTCGTCTTCGCCGTCGTCTTGGCACACTCATCGTAAATCTTCTTCATTTCCTGCTTCGTAATCGACGGAATCGCAATCACGATATTCTCAATCCGGTTTTCCACGACAATCCGTGAAATGTCCTCACTGCGACCCTTCACTTCAATCCCGAAAATCTGCAGCTTATGCTTAAACGGATCATCATCGACAAACGCAACCGGATAAAGATCCGCTAGCTCGTTCTTCAGCAGCTGTCGCGCTACCATCGTTCCGGCAGAGCCCGCACCGACAATCAATGTCCGTTTCTTATTTGGATTAGGCGCAATAAAATGATCGCGGAACACCCGCCAGGAAAAACGCGAGCCTCCGATGAGAATCACATGCAGCATCCATGTAAGCCCTAAAACCCGGACATAGACATTTTGATATCCGACCATTTGCACAATCGCCGTTAAAGCAATCGATAACGAAACGGCCTTCACAATCGCCATTAACTCCCCGACACTCGCATACTCCCATGCTTTTTGGTACAGGCGATAAATAGAAGCAAATAAATGATGGCTGAATAATAACGTTATCGCACTGACCCACAGCATCGGCATCGTATACACATTCATATAGGGATGTAAAATATAATAGCCTACAAAAATGGCCATTAATACAATGACTGAGTCCAGCAAAATTAACAACGGCACACGCTTCTTATAACTCATTGGCAATCCCTTCTTTATCTATTTTTTATTGTCATCCTACTTAAGCATGCACCTTCTCCAACGTCATGCTCTTCACAACCTGCTCTAAGTACTCAAGCAGCTCCTCTTTAATTTCTTCATTTTGCAGCGCAAACTCCACCGTTGTCTTCACAAAACCAAACTTCTCCCCCACATCATAACGCTTGCCCTCAAAATCATAGGCAAACACACGCTGAATTTGATTTAGAGCCTGAATCGCATCTGTCAGCTGAATCTCGCCACCGGCACCCTTCTCCTGCTTGTCCAAAAACATAAAAATCTCCGGTGTCAGCACATAACGACCCATAATTGCCAGATTGGAAGGAGCTGTTCCTTTCGCAGGCTTCTCCACAAAATTCCGTACCTGATAGCGTCTGTCATCCGCCGCTAACGGATCCACAATTCCATAACGGTGTGTCTCATGCTCTTCTACCGTCTGGACCCCAATGATCGATGAACGAGTTTCATCATACTGGTTCATTAACTGCCTTAAGCAAGGTGTTTCACTCTGAACAATGTCATCACCTAACAGAACAGCAAATGGCTCGTCCCCAATAAAGTTACGCGCACACCAAACAGCATGTCCTAACCCTTTCGGTTCCTTCTGACGGATGTAATGAATGTTAGCCAGATTAGAGGAATACTGAACCTTCTCCAGCAAATCTTTTTTCCCTTTTTCCAACAAGTTCTGCTCCAGCTCAGGTGCGTTATCAAAATGATCCTCAATCGAACGCTTCCCTTTTCCTGTCACAATAATAATATCCTCAATCCCTGAAGCCACTGCTTCTTCAATGATGTATTGAATCGTCGGCTTATCGACAATCGGCAGCATTTCCTTCGGCATCGCCTTCGTAGCCGGTAAAAAACGGGTTCCAAGTCCTGCAGCAGGAATAATCGCCTTGCGTACTTTTTTCAAATCGTTCCCTTCTTTCATCTATAATTAAGTTCAAAAATGATGCTTTACTCATTAGTATTTAATGAGAAAACACGAGCATCATGCTTTCTCATTAAATACTAATGGGGTTGGTTAGTTGGTTAGTTGTTAGTTGGTTAGGAAAAGCTTAACCCCTAGCCTCGCAAGAGGCGCTCCTAACCAACTATCCAACTGTCTACTAACCAACTAAAAAAAACGGGCATCCAACCCACCCTCACATCACGCTCCCGACAACCAGTGTCTAAGGACTATTGCCCCACAGCGCAACCGAGTACCTCCATGGATAACGGACAGGAGATATCGCCGATAATAGTATTTAGTTGGTTCGTGATTAGTTGGTAAGGAAAAGCGTAGCCCTTAGCCTCGCAAGAGGCGCCCCTAACCAACTGTCTACTAACCCACTAACCAACTAACTCAAAATATCCCCAAAAACTTCTTCCTCACAACCCTCTCCGGCACTTCCTTATACACATTCTGATTCACAACCAACAGCTCCGCATTCTCACGAAACATCGCCGTCATATCTTCCCCAAAGCTCTTCTCCACCTCAGCCAATGCTTCAGCCATTTTGAATGTGCGATTATGCACATTATGAGCATCCGAAGCCAGAAAGTGAGTCAAGTTGGCCTCAATCAGCTGGTGTGAGAACTTCTTAATCTTTTTCCCAAAATAGCCACAAACACTTCCGGCGGTTACCTGGGAGAGCGCTCCGTTATTCACAAGCTTATACAACAAATCAGGGTTCTCGATGATCTCTTGATTCCGCTCTGGGTGAACAATGATTGGTGTGAGTCCCTCTGTCTGCAAATCAAACAGCATTCGCTCCGCATATCTTGGAACATGTGCCGATGGAAATTCAATAAACAGATAGGAGCTTTCCGCTAACGGCAGAATTCGGCCGCCTGCGAGATAATCCTCAAGGATTTCACCATATATCCGAACCTCCTGGCCCGGTAGTATTTTAAGTGGAATGTTTTCATTAGAAAGGTGTTCGTTCAGCTGTGCTGTTTGTTCAAGAATCGAGGTTTTTTCATTATCATATTGACGATTTTTATGATGTGGAGTAGCAATGATTGTCCGGATTCCCTCTTGTAGGGCCTCCTTTGCCATTTGTAGCGAATCTTCCATCGTTTGCGCACCGTCATCTATCCCTGGCAGAATATGACAATGGATATCAATCATGCCCTTCACCTCCATATTAAGTGTTTGAATATTTAGATATGTATAACAAGTATTAACATAGCATCATTCTAAAAATTGGTAAATAGCCAGATTTCACTATCTGTGCTTTTACGATAAAAAATACTATTCTTATATTAAAATATTTTCCTTTTATAAACTAACAATATGACTCTTATACTACACTACTATGAAAAAAGAACCATGTATACTGTAAATTTCTTCAAAATTCATATGCTATTGGATAGAAATTTAAATATTATTTTCAAAAAACAAATGTAATCATACCATAAATACTTCTCACATTTTGTCGAAATTTGCAATATAGAAAAATCCATCTTTTCACAACAATTAATAATTTAACACCCTTTTTCCCAATTTGTGAAGAAGAATTTTCGAATTGGAAGTCATTACAAGGAAGTTAACCAGAAACGGAACAAAAAAAGACAGATGGCACAGTTCCATCTGTCTTCTCCACTTATCGCTTCAAGCTCTCTACCTTCTGCGCCATAAACTTCAGCAAACCCTCACGCAGTTCCTCATGCTGGAGAGCAAACTCAATCGTCGTCTCAATAAAGCCCAGTTTCTCGCCGACATCATAGCGTTTGCCTTCAAACTCATAAGCAAACACACGCTGGATTTGATTCAGCTCCTGAATCGCATCGGTGAGCTGAATTTCCCCGCCAGCGCCGACCTGCTGCTTATCTAAAAACATAAAGATTTCCGGTGTGAAAATATAACGGCCGATAATCGCTAGATTGGAGGGTGCTGTCCCCTGTGCCGGTTTTTCAACAAAGTTCCGCACCTGGTAGCTGCGGCCAAAGCTGTCCATCGGATCAATAATGCCATAGCGATGCGTCTCACTATCCGGCACACGCTGCACACCGATGACCGAGGACAAGGTTTTATTATGCTGCTCCATCAGCTGCTGTAAGCAAGGAGTATCCGCCTGGACAATATCGTCACCCAATAAAACGGCAAACGGCTCATCGCCGATAAAATTGCGGGCACACCAGACGGCATGGCCAAGTCCCTTCGGCTCCTTTTGCCGGATATAATGAATATCAACCATATTGGCGATATTGCGGACCTCCTCTAAGAGCTGAAATTTTTCCTTGCTGATGAGATTTTGCTCGAGCTCCACCGCATGGTCAAAATGATCCTCAATCGAGCGCTTGCCTTTCCCCGTAACAATAATAATATCCTCGATGCCGGACTGTATCGCTTCCTCGACAATATACTGAATCGTCGGCTTATCGACAATCGGGAGCATTTCCTTCGGCATCGCCTTTGTCGCCGGCAGGAACCGGGTGCCCAGTCCCGCTGCCGGGATAATCGCCTTCCGTACCTTTTTCAAATCGATCTCCCCTTAGGTTCACTATTTTATCTGTTGTTATTATCTTATTTATCGTATCATGAATTATTCTTTGGTTGGTTAGTTGGTTAGGAAAGGCTTAGACCCAAGCCTCGCAAGAGGCGCCCCCCTGTCCAACTGTCTACTAACCAACTAAATACAACTGTGGGGGTGCCAGGTACTTAAGAGCAAAGGAAAAAGGCAAAGGGCATTCCTTTAGCCTTGAAAAAGGTTTTCCTATCCAACTGTTCCCTAACCAACTAACCAACTGTCCAACTGTCCAACTTACAAAAAAGGTTTTCCTAACCAACTAAATACCAACCAACTGTCCAACTATCCCTGAAAACGCTTTTCTTCTATTATATAGTGTAAATTAATTAAGGAAAATCTATGGTTAGGAGTTAGTTGGTAAGTTGGTAAGTTGGTAAGGAGTTAGGAAAGACCTAAAACCTAACCAACTAACCCCTATCCAACTGTTCCCTAACCAACTGTCCAACTATCCAACTATCCAACTCCCCAACTTACTGCACAAACACATTCCTTACTTTTTCCACGACAATCGATGAACCGCCTGCGTTCTCGACTCCTTCGATCATCATGGCGATGAGGAGGGAGGGGTTTTCGGTGTTGTAGGCGACAAACCAGCCGTTTTCCGTGCCTTTTTCGCCTTGCTTGGCCTTGAGCTCGGCGGTGCCGGTTTTTCCTGCTAACGGCATGCCTGGGATGTTGGCTTTATGGGCGGTGCCTTGTGGGTCCTGGACGACTTTCTCCAGCATCTGATGAAGCTGGGTTGCCTGCTCCTCTGTGATAACATGCTGCTTCCACGCCTTGGACAGCTCGGCTTCGTGCAGGAGGGTCGGCTTGATGAGCTTGCCGCTATTGATGAACGGCGTGTAGCTGGCGGCGAGATGGAGGATATTCATTTCCACCTGTGCCTGCCCATAGCCAGAGTCGGCCAGGAGGATGTCACTGTCCATCTTGCCTGTTGTCGACGGCTCAAGCGGGAAGGGATACTTCATTTCCTCCTCAAAGCCAAAGCCCTCAAGCCCTGCCTTGAGCTTGTCCTTGCCGAGCGCCAGCGCTGCTTGGGCAAAGTATATATTGTCTGAGTAGAGCAACGCTTTTTCCAAATCGACCGGTGTGCCTGGGTCCTTCACCCTTGTGACCTTATAGCTACCCCAGGAGGCATCCTTCTGCCATTGCAGGCCGCTGACATTCATTGTTGTCGCGGTTGTAATCGCCTCCTCCTTCAGCCCGATCGACGCTGTCAGTGGTTTAATCACCGAGCCTGGGGCGAAGTTGGCGCTAAAGCGATTGAGGAGCGGCTGGAGCGGGTCGTCCTGCAGCTGCGTCCATTCGTCGGCTGTGGCACCGAGTGACAGGGTATTCGGGTCAAAGCTTGGCGAGCTGACTAAGCCGAGGGTCTCGCCTGTTTTCGGATGGATGGCGGCGGCCGTTCCGGCATTGCCGGTCAGCTGCTCGAACAGCTTAGTCTGCAGGGTGGCATCAATCGTTAGCTGCACGGTTTCGCCGTCCTTGACTTCTTTTTCCGCTAAAATCGCTTCGCTGCCGTCCGCTTTCTCGATGAAGATGGTGACGCCGTTTTCCCCTTTTAGTTTTTCATCGAAGACCTGCTCGAGGCCTCTTTTTCCAATCACGTCATTAGCGGTGTAGCCTTTCCCCTCGCGCTTCTCGAGCTCCTCGGCGGTGATGGGCCCGACATAGCCAATCAGGTGGGCGGCGGCTTCCTTCATCGGATAGACGCGGGCGGCGACCTGCTTCGAGCTCACTGCTGGCAGCTCGGTGAGGGCCGCGACAAGGGGCTGTTCCTCGAGCGGCAGCTTCTTGATCGGGACGAAATAGTCCGGCTTGACCCAGGAAGCGTTCAAGGCGTTATCGATCCGGTCTGTAGTGAGGCCCGTCTGGGTGGCGAGCTCGTTGATGATAGTGTCCTTCTGGTCGCCCAATTCCGCCGGGATAATCCCCACCTCATAGACCTGGCCATTAACGGCAAGCCCTGCGCCGGTGCGGTCGATGATTTCCCCGCGCTTCGCGGTCATGCTGTTCAAGCGAATTTTCGCCCCCTCCTCTAGCTCAGGGAAAATCAGGGTACTATCCCAGGCGATGGTCCACTGCTTCTCGTCGTTTTTTTCTTCTTTTACAAGCGTTGCCTTGTGCTCAAACGCGATTTCCCCGGCAACGCTGTTCATGCTGGCTGTGAAGGGGTAGCTGACCTTGTCCTCCTTCGGCTTCTCTTCGTCCTCCGGCTTCGTAAACTGAACCTTCAGCTCGCTAATTTCTAGGTCTTGGTAGTATTTTTCATAGCGGCTGACAAAATCCTCCTTCGCGATCGAATCCTGCGCCTCGGTCGACAAGAGCTCGTACATGCCGGCAAATTTCTGCTCGTTCCAGAACTTTATGTATTGACTCATCGTATCCGCCGGCTCGGGTGCTTTGTTACAGGCTGTGAGCAGGAGGAAGAGGATGGAAATGATGACAAGTCGTCGTTTTTTCATGCTAGCGTTCGCCTCCTTTTATTGGGTCGTGCCACTTATAGGTAGTGTTTCACTTATAGGTAGTGTTCCACCGATGCTTGATTTTACGAGTCTGAAACGTAAAAAAGAGACAGACCTCTCGCAGTGCCCGCGCTTTCTGGCGGACTGCTTTCTTCAGTCGTCTCTAGGTGTCATGGGTTATTCTGTTATTTATGCGAAAGCAGATGGCGCAGGTCGCCTTCCATGTCCCTTAATACGTCCATCGTCGAAAGCTTATCGTCCTTTTCTCCTTTTTCATAGACTCTTTGCAGCAAGTCTTTAAAAATCTGCATTTGATCGTTTTTTGGCTCTTTCATCCTCTCACCTTTCTCTGTATCATTCTATGCCCTGCTGGATACTTGAAGTCGTTTCTTGTCATGTATGAGTGCATGAATCAAATTCGCTCGTCGAATTTGCGTCCGGATTTTTATCGAGCTCGCTCGATAAATTACCCCTAAAAAATCCGTGACATCCGCCGGAGGCTTAACTTCATTCAGCCGGGGTTTGAACCACCACTGAATCGAAGTACTATTTGCCTTCACCCCCCACATATAGAAGTGAAGGACTTCCGCTGAATGAAGTGAAAACCACGCATGTCTTCATCTTACTTGGAATCTCCTAATTTGGCAATATCTATCAAAATATTCCAACATCTCTTAAAATATCTATTACTCTATGGGGGGATTATGTTAGAATAAGGATATATTATGTGACTTTTGGGAGTGAATGTCAATATGGAAAAAATGGTTGCAACGATTGCCACTGCAGCGGTCTTGTCGACTGCCTTCTCGTCGACAGCGCTGGCCAGTTCCTATACAGTCCAACAGGGGGATACCCTTTTTAGCATTGCTAAAAAACACGGAACGACTGTTGATCAATTAAAGCAATGGAACGGCTTAGAATCCGATCAGATTTTTACGAATCAAAAGCTAAAGGTGGCGGCCGAGACTGGAGCAGCGGTAGAAGCTCCTGCTGTTGCTGTGCCTTCTGTTGGTGTTAGTGCGCCTGCTTCTGCCCAGGCGACGGCGGTTGCGGAGGCAGCTCCTGCTCAAGCGACAGCGCTTGCAGAGACAGCGCCCGCTCAGGCGGGGACGGAGGCGGTATCCACTACGGTGACGACGGCGGCTACAGGGTCTGGGACGACCTATACGGTGGTAAAAGGAGATACACTCAGCGCAATTGCCTATCGACACGGACTTTCACTTTCCAATCTCCGCAGCTGGAACGGACTTTCAGGTGATTTGATTTACCCTGGTCAGGTGTTAAAGGTCGCTGCTAATGGAAGTGTTGCACCTTCAAGCCCTGGGAATACCTCTGGGCAGGGGACGGGTACCTCAGCGGCATCGTCTTCTACCTATACGGTGGCAGCCGGGGATACGTTGATGAAGATTGCCAATCGCTACGGCATTTCCCTCGCTGAGCTGCAAAGCTGGAACGGGATTTCCGGCCACCTGATTTATCCAGGCCAGGTGTTAAAGGTCGCTGAAGCTGGAGGCGGCACGGCGAATATAAGTAATCCTGGGACTGCTCCTACTGCGCCTACTACAGGAAATGCAGGCGGCAGTGAATATGTGATTAAAAGCGGGGATACTTTAGGAAAAATTGCGTTGCAGGTTGGCTTAAACATCAGCCAGCTCAAGTCGCTGAACGGCCTCACGTCCGATTTAATTTTTCCGGGACAAAAGCTGAAAATCAGCTCAACCGGAGGAGCGGTGACGACCCCACCAGCTTCGAATGTGAATACTGGAGCAGGTACGAATCCAATCCAGGTCAACAATCCAACGGTCGCACAGGTGCTAGACCATGCGAAAAAGCTCGTCGGCGTTCCATACGTCTACGGCGGTAAAACACCAGCCGGGTTTGACTGCAGTGGTTTTATATACTATGTCTTCAACCAAGCCGGTGAATCCATCAGCCGCCTATCCGCAGCCGGATATTACGACCGCTCGTTCGAAGTCAGCTCCCCACAGGTCGGCGATTTGGTGTTCTTCAAGGATACATATATTAAAGGAATTTCCCATTTAGGGATATATATTGGAAACGGCGAATTTATCCACGCAAGCTCAGACGGCGTCGATATCTCAAGCGTGGATAATGTGTATTGGAAAGGGCATTTTGATAGTTATAAGCGGTTTTATTAGGAGTTACATAGAGTGGGATGGGTGGACAAGTGTCTTGGGACAGGTCCCTTGTCCCAGCTGAAACGAGTGTGGTGGATGAAAAGGTCTGGGGTGGCAGGAAAAAGGTATTTCAAGTGGGTTGAGGTTTGGAGATTTTGCGGTTTTGCTGATTTTTGGGAGCCTATAGGAATCTGATACTCTTCCTGCCTACCTTTTAATGCTTCCTCTTTCCTTTTCGGTCATCAACTGTACCTCTTGGTTCCCCTTTTTCTAAATTTGCTGTATTTCGGGTCTCTAAACTGGCTTCGGTCGACTTTGATAGCAGTCATAAGGACCGTTGAACTGATATTTCTCCACCCACGGGCATTAGTGAACTTCTATTGTGACCGTCTGTCCTCTTTTTTTCGCTCACCTATCAATCTACTTCTAGAATTATCACTCTCCCATCGTTGGCTTTAGCCATTTACCTATTTATAAATCAAATTCGCCCGTCGAATTTGCGTCTGGATTACCTGAGTTCGCTCGGGTAAACTACCTTTAAAAAAATCGCAAGACTCGCCGGAGGCTTAACTTCATTCGGACGGGGTTTGAACCCCCACTGAATCGAAGTACCATATGCATTCATCCCCCACTTGTAGAAGTAGAGGACTTCTGTACCTGTCGCAAGCTTTCGCTACAAAAAGCATTTGCTGAATGAAGTTAAGATCAATTGTTCCTATTTCCCTTCTACCCTCATCTAAAAATACCTTATAACTTTCCGCTTCTAAAGAGGCTTTGGGACAAGGGACCCTTGTCCCATCCAGAATGTTGCATTTGTTGGTTATTATTGAATATCCAACATTAAATCGACTATAATAGGTGTAGGAGGTGATTTAGATATGATCAAAGAACGTGAAGAGGAAATTTTGTGGGATACAGTCACCATATTAAAAGAGCAAAATCGCTTGGAAAATGCCTCTGCCTTATTCAAAACGCTTATTGAACGTACATTTTTAACATTAAAACTTCCAACGAAGTTTTTGGAAGAAGCTAAGATTGACTTACCCTCCAATGAATTTGTGAACCTCTTTCGGAAACTTGATAAGGAAATTTATCAATCCCTAAAAAGCAGTAATATGACGCTGGCATATGAATCGTTTGTGGAATACATCGTAAAGCTTGCAGAAGTGGTTCCTGAAGCAGATTCAAAGAAAATCATAGCCAACATTTTAGCTGAACAAACACAACATCAAGTCGAAAACAATTGGATGCCAAAGGTAGAATTGGCTACTCCTATTACAGCGGTGCCTAGTGATGTTTACACTTCTACGGAAGTAGCTGAAATCATTGGAGTTACTGATCAGACTATTCGACGCTGGTGCGAAAAAGGGAAATATCCAGGGGCCTTTCAAACCGAAGGCCGGCATTGGAGAATTCCGAAAAAGTATTTTAAGCTTACCCTTGAAGAAGCACGAAAGCGGAAAGATTTTGAACAAGAACTAAATGAATTCAACGCCCAGCACGGGGAGGTAAATGAAGATGAATTCCTCTAGATTTACCTCCCCTATTGTTTTGTTTGATACAACGGTACTTTGTGGAGCTATTCGAAGTCCGGGTATAAACCGTGAATTACTAAAATTGGCTGCTCAAACTGTAGACTATCGAGTGGTCATTTCCCGAGTTTGCTTAATGGAATTCATGCGAAAAGCAACTTATGATGGAATTGGAGATGTCATTTATACTAAGGAGATGGTTGAAAAATTCTTGGATCTTTTTGTTTATCCAATCTTGGAGAATTCCCCTGCGGTCAATAGTGTTGTAGGTCGTCATCATTGGGAAATTGTTCGCCGTAACGAAATGAAGATTGGACAAGCGCTTGCAGAAATTAGCGGACTTTCACTCGAAGAGGCCATACTTTTGGCTGAAGAACAAGGATTACAAAAGCCGTTACGGATATATGACGAACAAGACGTTCACATCTGGGTAACGGCGATTCAGGAAAAATGTTCATTTATCGTCACAAATAACACCAAACGATTTCCAGAAGCCATTGGAGAAATTAAACGAATTAAACCCGGTCAATTTTATAATCTATTTGTAGACTAACTTAATACATATCTTATAGATAACAAGATTATAGTGACCTGCAGGCCTAAGTTTGATTGCTCACATGCACTATCAAACTCTTTTTAGTGATCGACAGACAAATGACATAAAGTCCTTTTCAGATAATAACTATCAAATTCGCCCTTCGAATTTGCGTCCGGATTACCTGAGCTCGCTCGGGTAAACTACCTTTAAAAAATCCGTGACATCCGGCGGAGGCTTAACTTCATTCAGCCGGGGTTTGAACCCCCACTGAATCGAAGTACCATTTGCCTTCATTCCCCCACTTGAAGAAGTGGAGGACTTCTGTACCTGTCGCAAGCTTTCGGTACAAAAAGCATTTGCTGAATAAATTTAAACGCTAAATCTATACTCTCACCCAATTTATGGTTAAAATAAATTATTCCTATTTCTACCCTACCCTCATCAAAAAATACCTTATAACTTACCGCTTCTAAAGAAGCTTTGGGACAGGTTCATTGTCCCAAAGAGGTTCTATTTCCTCCAACTCGAGAATAGCATTAGGAATGAGTCTTTTATTATAAGAGTTTAAGTTGAGAAAAAGGGGTTGTTTAGGAAATGTTTGACTCATTTAAGCTGTTTTATCAATTAAATCGTGGCCTGACGGATTTTCAGGCTGGGCCGCAGAAATTCGCTAGTATGTTCACCATGAATCAACCGTATATGCGTTGGACAGAGGATTGGTATAAGCTGGTCCAATCAGGCGGCTGGTGGGGAATCAGTGCGGAGGAGTACTGGCGGGTGTTTACAAGCTATGCTGAGGTTTTTCAAAGGACAACCCTTGATTACCCTGTTTCAACCATGAATGTTTATCAACGCTGGTTTGAGAGCTTTTTTGACAGCTACCAAACGGCCCTTCAGGGATACAAGCAGGAGCCAACTGAGCAAGTTAGCCAGGCCAAAAGGAAAAACTATCCGCCTGATTGGAGTGAAGAGAAGGAAGCCCTGCTCATTCAGTCGGTTATTAAAGGGACGAAGGAAGCCAAAACACTGTCGTCTATTTTTGAACAGGTCGGTGAAAGGATTGGTCTGACACCTGCCAAATGTTCAAACTATTGGTACACAAAAGTGGACCAACGCTACCGCGATCAGGTCAATCAGATCAAGCAGGAGCTTGCCAGCAACTGGACCGAGGAAGAGGAGGAGCTCTTAACCAAAATCGTCACAGAGGAATATCCGCATTTATCTATTTATCAAACCTTTCCGATTGCCAGCAAAAGACTAAAACGCCACAGCTCCGATGTCCAAAGAAAGTGGTTCTCACTGCTGACGAGGAATTGACGGGACGGAAGGGGTGGGACGGAGGGACAGGTCTGAACTGAACCCCAAATGGGAAACTTACGCTGGGATAGAGGGGCCGTTCTTATCCCGAAAAGGGTCAATCGGCCAAGAATCGCTGGGAGGCATTAGCTTCTTCCCAGCGATTCTCTTTGCTCTAGGCATTGGACAGGTTCTCCCAAAAAGTGTGTAACTGGGACGAGGGCCCCCGCGTCCCTACCCCTCGATCAAATATTCCAGTACTTCTTCTAAGGCTAGGCGTTGGATTTGTTTTGCTTCTATTTGCTCTTTTTCTAGTGCTCGTTCCAAGCTCCAGAGGTTATCGGTGACGATTTGCATCGGTGCGGTATCGTAGTGAATCACATTTGGATGCTTGATGATGGTGGCGGTGATGTTGGACACCCAGACTCGCGCCCACTGGTCATAGATTTCGTCTTTGTTGTATTGGTGGACGACCCGGCCTCCGTCGAGCACCATGATTTCATCGCAAAGCTGATTGACTTCATCAACGGTGTGCGTCGCCAGCACGATGCTTTTTTCACCATCATCCATGAACGCAAGCAAATCCTCCTTCATTTTCCGCTGCGACACGAGGTCCACTCCGGCGGTCGGCTCGTCTAGCAGAAGCAGCTCCGGATGGTGGCAAAGGGAGAAAATAAACTCGACCTTTTTCTTCGTCCCTTTTGAGCACTTGCTGAATCTCTCCGATTCATCAAGCTTGTAGCGCTGCACTAGCCTTTCATACATATCCTCATCCCATGTCGGATACCAGCGCGAAATCAGCTTTTTCATTTCGCTAATCGTAAGAAAATCATAGGCCTCCAGCAATTCCCCGGCATAGCCGATTTTTTGCTTCCACTCACTCTCCCTGTGCGGCAGTCCAAACATCTCCACCTGCCCGTCATCCTCTTTTAACAGATTCATCAAGAGACGAAACAGCGTGCTTTTCCCCGAGCCGTTCGCCCCCACCAAGCCAATCACGATGCCTCTCTCCACCCTCATATCGAGCGGACCGAGCGTAAACTTTTTATATTTTTTCGTTAAACCCTTTACTTCAACAAGCGAGGTTTGCATTTTCATCCCCCATTTTTATAAAATCTTTCCACCGTCTCCTGAAAAATGGCTCCCAGCTCCTCCGCGCTACAGCCCAGCTGCTTGCCTTGATCGACCGCTTTTTCAAAAGCTTCATGGATGACCCTTTGCTTCGTTTCTTCCATTTGTACACTTTCCATTTCCCGGACAAACGTCCCTTTGCCCTGGATCGTTTTGATAAAACCAGCACTTTCTAAATTTTGATACACCCTTCGCGTTGTAATGACGCTGCAGCCAACATCGCCAGCCAAAGCCCGAATCGATGGAAGCGGCGTCCCAGGCGGAAGCTGGCCGCTTGCAATCAGTGCTTTGATTTGGGTTTCGACCTGATGATAGATGGGCTCTCTGCTTTCCTCGGATACATGGATTGGAATTTTCATAGAAATCCCGCTTCCCTTCTATAGATAATCTCGATTTTCTAGACGATTTTTCAAAAGCTTATTCCAGCCAAAGCAGCACAGGGCGCCAAGGATGAGCGAAATCACCGCTGCCGGCCAGCCCGCCCATTTAATCAGCTCAAAGCTTTTTTCCACGATGCCCACCCTGTTCATCAGGAGGATGACTTCCACCACCGCAAACAAGGCCATATAAAGATATGGAAGAACATGCAGCATGGTCCCCTTCATGCCGTACTCGATATACGGGTTCATGCCGCCCACCGCCATCGCAAAGCCAAACCAAAAGAAGCCAAAGACGACATATCCGCCAAAGGTCAGCGTGTCAAACAGGGTTCCCATATATCCATACAGTACCGTCCCCATCATGCCGTAAAACGCGAGGGACATGATGACCAGGGTGCTTAGCATGAGAAGAATCCGGCTTAAGGATAGGACCGAAGCCGGGACCGGCAAGGAACGGAGGACCGCCATCCGCTTCCCATACGGATTCTGCCGCGCATTTTGAAAGCTTAAATACGGTTTTGCCATAAAAAAGGTCGCTAAGGACGGGGCAATTCCGATGAAAAATAAATCTAATATGAAGCGGTGCAGGTATACGGAAAATTCCGCAAAGCCATCACCGCTTGGGCCGGTCAGCATCAAGCCCACAATGCCGCCAAGCACAAGACTGGCGATAAAGGTGCCGAAAAAGGCCAGCCACTGGTATTGATATTCCTTTTTCGCCAGCCAAACAGCTTCCTTCCACATAGTATCACTCCTCACTTTGAATTAGTTTTGAAAATAGTTGAGTATTCCGCGATCCTGGAAGCCTAAAAGGTCGATACCAAAGTAGATCAGCACGGTAAAGACAAGACTCCAGGTGATAATACTCGTTGACACCCAAAGGAACGTACTCTTTTTCGCCCCACCAAAGGACATGCTCGCTAACGCGGTTAAGTGACTTCCGACCAAAAGCGGTCCGAGCATCGCCAGCCCTGGCAGCCCATACTTCTTCCACAAGCCTGCCGCTCGTTTCGTGCGCTTCGTTTCCTTCTCTTCGTCATTCTTTTTCCGCTTTCTGCGCCAATTTTGAACCTGATCAATAAACTTAACCAATAGGAAAACCGTCAATATGTTTCCACCTAAACCAAGCAAGAACACCGGAACAACCGGCAACCCCGCGATGGTCGCAACCGGAATCACCCCATACCCCTCAAAAAACGGTACCGCCGCCAAAATAAAAACCAAAACATAGCCCCAAATAATCTTCAATTACATTCTCCCCTTTGTCAGTGTTTATGTGTGTATGTGTGTATATCTATATATACAGTATAACACCAGAAAAAATAATCGCAAGCCCTTTTTTTCAGAATAGTCGGGACAATGGAGGCAGGTCCCTCGTCCCAAAGGGATCAATGTGACCTTTCTTTCGTGAAAACACAAAGACAGGCACTGAGATTCCAATAGGATTCTCAGTGCCTGTCTTTGTCAAATATGGGTTATTCCCTTCATCTAACTGGAAAAACTACGTTTAAAATGAAAAATAGACTTATCTCCCTTAGGATTGGGGATTATTCCGCTTCTGGGCGGGAGTGGGACAAGGGACTGACCCGCGTCCCGCTATCCCATATAAACGCTATCACAGGTTCCGGCTTTTGGTTCGTAGAAGCAATGGAGCTTGAATTGACCGGCAAACGGCTGGCCGTACCAGGTTGGCGGACATGGCGCATAAGGATTAAAATACCATAGCGCATATTTTCCTGGATGCTCGCGCCAGTAATTCAAATTGAGTCTGGCTAATCTTCGTTCAAAGTCTCGGGCTCTTTGGTAAAAGACATTTCCTTTTTGTACGGCTTCAAAGGAATAATTCCCGCCCTGCACCTGATAGATGACCTGGTTAATCGTTCTGATACTTTTAAAGTCTAAGCAATCGGCTACCGCCCGATTCACAATCACGTTCCCGACATACAGCATGCCCTGCTTTCCTTCACCCTCGGCCTCGGCCCTCATCATCCTCGCCATCAAATCAACATCCGAACTTCGAAATGCCACTCTCGCCATTTTTTCACCTCAAGGATATGTATGTGCAAAAGCTATGCTTCATGTCATTGTTTAGCAGGTAACCAAGCTATTTTTTTCGGGGCTGGGACAAGGGACCTGTCCCGGGTATAAAAATACAGGTTAGGATAAAACTACCTATTAGGAATTAGTTTATGGAATGGAGACGTTGAAGAGAGAGTGACACTGTTATGAATGAAGCCGCTGTTGTCTTGGTGCGGGCGATTATTGCCTTTGGCTCCTTGCTGATTTTTGCCAGAATGTTAGGCAAGCAACAGGTCAGCCAGATTACCTTTTTTGATTATATTTTAGGCATTACCATCGGCTCGATTGCCGCCAGCCTCACCACGGACATGAACAGTCGAGCCTGGACGCATTGGATTGGCTTGATTGCCTGGACGGTGATGGTTTTACTTTTGCAAAAAATAACGATTAAATGGCGCAAGGCTTCGATTTATTTAGACGGGGAGGCCGTGATTGTGGTCAAGGATGGGCAAATCATGGAAGAGGTGATGAGCAAGCTGCGCTATCGGATTACAGACCTCCAGGAGCAGCTGCGGGAAAAAGGCGTCTTTGATTTGCATGAGGTGGAGTTTGCGATTCTCGAGCGGGACGGGAAGCTGTCGGTGGCGAAGAAAAGCGAGTACCAGCCTGTCACCCCGAAGGATTTAAAGCTTCAAACTTCCTATAAGGGGCTGGGCATCGAGCTCATCTATGACGGAGAGGTTGTCGAGCAAAACCTCAAGCAGCTTGGTCATGACCATGATTGGCTGAACGAGAAGCTGAAGACAGCCGGCTATTCTTCGCCATCCGAGGTGTTCCTCGCAATCCTCGAAACGAACGGAAGCCTGTTCATTGACGGCTACCGTGATTCGATCCATTCCTCCGTCGAAATTAGTGATTATGATGGACTACGCTAGGAGTGAGTCTTCTTGAAGGAATTTATACTGTATCGCCTGCTTCCTTTTCTCCTGCTCGTGCTGTTCGGCCTGATTATGATTTCGGGTGATTATCTCAAGCAGCCTCTGTCGCGGGAGGATGATGTCATGCATTACCTCGATGCCGCCATAAAGAGCGTAGAGGCTGAAAATTGGGACGACGCGACACACAGCCTCTCCCACGTCAATCGCTCCTTTCAACCGGTCATCAAACGCATCCAATTCAGCGTCGAACGAAACGAAATCAACCAATTTACGCTTTGTATTGAAAGAACGAAGGGATTTATCCAGGGCCACGAGAAATCAGGCGCTCTAGCGGAATTGGAGGAAGCACATTATCTCTGGGATGAGCTAGGGAAATAGGGCGGGTCGCGGGGTCCCTTGTCCCGGGGACGAGTGTCCCCTTGCCCCGTTACCCCAGCTGACGCTTAAATATTTTACCGGCTATGAGGTAAGCTAGGAGCATGATGCCGACGCACCAGGCGAGCGCTGTCCAGATTTCGTTGCCCACAGAGCCTTCATACAAGATGGAACGAATCGAATTCACGATGGAAGTCACAGGCTGGTTCTCTGCGAAGACCCGAACCATTTTTGGCATCGTATCGGTCGGAACAAAGGCCGAGCTGATAAACGGCAGGAAAATCAGCGGGTACGAGTAGGCCGTCGCCCCTTCCATCGACCCCGCTGTCAATCCAGGAATCATCGCGAGCCATGTCAGCGCCAGTGTAAACAGACCGAGGATCCCAGCAACGGCCAGCCAATCGAGGATATTGGCGCTGGAACGGAAGCCCATTAAAAGAGCGACAAGGATAATAATCAACACCGTCAGCGCAATGGAAAAAAGTGAAGTCAGCACGTGTGCCCATAATATCGACGTGCGCTTGATGGGCATGGTTATGAAGCGCGCCATCAGACCGCTTTTTACATCCGTAAACAATCTCATGGAAGTGTAAGCGACGCCGGATGCAATCGTGATGAGGAGGATTCCTGGCAATAAATAATTGACATAGTTGTCGGTGCCTGTTTCGATAGCACCACCAAATACGTAAACAAACAGCAGCAGCAGCATAATTGGCGTTATCGCCACCGTGATAATCGTATCCGGGCTGCGCATGATATTGCGCATTAAACGCCCTAGTAAAACTCCTATATTGCTTTTCATTTACAATCTCTCCTTTTTGCCGATGATACTGATGAAAATTTCCTCCAATGTCGGCTGCTTTTCAATGTATTCCACTTTCGCTGGCGGGAACATCTGCTTTAATTCAGTAAGAGTACCGGTCGTGATGATTTTTCCGCCATGCAGGATGGCGATACGATCCGCCAGTTGTTCGGCTTCCTCCAGGTATTGTGTCGTCAGCAAGATGGTCGTTCCCGTGCTCGCAAGCTCCTTAACGGTATCCCAGACCTCCATCCGTGCTTCAGGGTCAAGTCCCGTTGTCGGTTCGTCGAGAAAAATAACGGCGGGCGTCCCGATCAGACTCATGGCGATATCAAGCCGGCGCTTCATTCCACCGGAATACTTGTCGGCCCGTCGGTTGGCTGCATCGGTCAGGCTAAATCGCGCCAGCAGGTCGTCGACTACCTGAGCCGGTTTGGATACTCCACGCAGCTTAGCAATCATCATGAGGTTTTCCCTCCCGGTGAGAATCCCGTCTAATGCAGCGAACTGCCCAGTCAAGCTGATGCTCTGACGGATCTGCTCCGGTTGACGCCGGACATCAAAACCAGAAATCCTGACTTCGCCGCCATCAGACTTCATCAGCGTCGAGAGGATGTTAATAATTGTTGTCTTGCCCGATCCATTCGAGCCCAGCAGCGCGAATATTTCACCACGCCCTACCGCAAAATCCACCCCTTTCAATACTTCTTTATCTTTAAAAGATTTTTGCAATCCTTTTACAGAAATCGCAGCTGCCTTGCTCATACTCTATTCCTCCTTAAATAATGGGAATCCATACAATGAATTGCCAATCCACCACTAATAAGTCTCACTGATATTCTGTATAACTTACTACTAGGTTAAAAAAAATAACTGGAAAGGGGGGACAGGTTTCATTGTCCCACCAGCTTTGAAGGTCATAGGGACAGGTCCCTCGTCCCACCCGTTTATCGGGAAATATAGTTTGTTAGTGCGTGCTAGGTGTAACCCGCTCAGATTACGCTCAGCAAAATTCGCCTATGATCCCGTTTTTAGTCACGGCCAATCGATTTGTTCAACTTCATTCGATATTTGTCCAGCCAAGTCTTCGAGTCCCTCATGAGCTCGTCACAGAATGCGGCCACGTCCTCACCCATAAGCTCTGTAACTTGCTTGCCTTCTGCTGCACCAGCCTCAAGGAGATCGAGAATGCCGTCAAACACTCGTTTGAAGTCCGACCAGTCCGAGGGACCACCCGTGCTATAAATATATTTTTTAATAGCGTCGTAAGCGTTGCGATACTCTTTAGGAAGCGCCTTTCCTCGCGCCTCCAACGCCTTCCATTCCCGCTTCTCATCCAGACTTCCGATTAATTTTTCAAAAATACTCATCGTATTTCTCCTTTCATTTTCTTGTTGTTTTGAGTTCGTTCATTTTGCTTGAGACAAACTCCCATTTTCTCCAAAAGGCCTCAAGCTGCTCCTGTCCTGCTTCGTTGAGTGTGTAAAATTTCCGCGGCGGTCCCATCGTGGAGCGTTTTTTCTCAATGTTAACCAGGTTGTTTTTCTCGAGCCTCATGGTAATCGTATAAACGGTGCCTTCGACTACATCCGTGAAGCCAAGGTCTCGCAGCTGCTGCGTGATTTCATAGCCATACGTCTCACCACGGCTGATGATTTCCAGCACACAGCCCTCAAGCACCCCTTTCAGCATTTCTGTAATATTTTCCAAATTCGCCACTCCTATTGGTTGTGTACTATAATCAAATTCGCCCGTCGAATTTGCGTCCGGATTACCTGAGCTCGCTCGGGTAAACTACCTTTAAAAAATCGCAAGACTCGCCGGAGGCTTAACTTCATTCAGCCGGGGTTTGTACCCCCACTGAATCGAAGACCATTTGCATTCATCCCCCACCTGTAGAAGTGAAGGACTTCTGTACCTGTCGCAAGCTTTCAGTACAAAAAGCATTTGCTGAATGAAGTTATATATTCCTTTGCAGGTATTCTGTGATACATATATTCAGTATTACTTACTACTGGTATATCGTAACACATAGTAGCGGATATGTAAAGAGGCAGGATAGAGGAACAGGTCCCTTGTCCCACCGGTGTTAGGAGAATACGGATGTAGGTCAGCAACCATTCGTCGCTGACCCGCTCCCTTTTTAAATAAAGGCTGTGTTAAAGTACATTGTTGATTTTTAGCAGGTTGATTGTAGTGGAAGGCACGAAGACTCCCGCGGGAGAAGCGAGGCAGTCGAGACCCCACAGACACGTAGTGCCCGAGTCGGCTCGGCGGTCGCCCGCAGGAAAGCGAAGT
>NZ_LT629716.1 GCF_900104575.1 Bacillus tuaregi | reverse complement strand
AACCGAGATCCATTGATTATTATTGATGGAAGACCATTTACCTGGGAGGAAGTTGGAGAAATGGTGATGTCGTACGAAGGATTTCAGATAAAGATACAGATGGATGATGTGACGGATGATTGAGCGGGACAAGTGGACAGGTCCGTTGTCCCGAAAGGTAAGTAGTTTAAGAGAATGGGAAGGAAGCCATATCGTATGGAATATACATGGGGAGGGTTTCTGGTGTTTCAGTGAAAGAAAGAACGCTATTGAGATGATTCTATGCTTGACTTCTGTAAAACGGTAGAACAGTCCGAGATTGCTGAAAAGGTAAGTTTAAAAGGTAAGTTTAAAAGGTTATGGCCAAAAGCCATAACCTCTAATGAATAAACATTATTTTTTATTCTTGTCTGCATATACTGCCATAGCATCACGCATGAATTTGGCTAAGCCTTCACCAAATTGGTCAATGTTCTTGGTGAAGCGCTCATCGTCTACGTACATTTGACCTAATCCTTTGAACGCCTCAAGAGAGTAGTTCCCCATTTTGTTTAAGAACTGATACCACTCATTAATTCCTTCCTGAGCCTCTTTGGAATCAGGTGATAGATGGCGAATGGCGGCGAGGTTATGATAAATTTCGTTGAATCTCTCTTGATCGAAGGCAGTCATGTTTTTCGCCTTTTCATTTGCTTCATCAACGGCTTTGTCGCCCCACATTTCTCTTGCTTCTTGTTCATATGGGTTATGGCTAAAGTCAAAGCCTTCGAATTTTTCTTGATTTGACATTTGTATTTCTCCTTTCGAATGTTGAATGGTCTTTTCAATAGTCCCGATCATTTTTTCGAGCCGTTTCTTTTTTTCTAGAAGCATATTATGCTGCATGATCAGCGCTTCCTGCCGGTCAAATGATGGACTATCAATGATCTCTTTGATCTTCTTTAAAGGGAAGCCGAGCTCTTTAAAAAATAAGATTTGCTGTAGGGTTTCGAGATTCTCGTCGGAATATACACGATAACCGGCTTCAGTGATTTCCTCTGGGATTAATAATCCAATTTCATCATAATGGTGGAGTGTGCGCACACTAATTCCCACTAAATCAGCAACTTCCTTCACTTTCATCTTAATCTGCTCCCTTCACTAGTTACTATAAAGTATCCCGTAACGTGAGAGTCAATATGAATAATAAAGTTTTTATAAAACGAGGCAGTGAGTGGAAGGTCCAGATTGTTTCAGTAATTGTGCCATTAGGCTCTGAGGGTATTTTGGCACAAATCATAAGTGACAACATAATCCCTAAAGGATAGGCTATTATAGTAATCGAACTAAGTGAAAATGCTTTGGAGTATTCTGCAGGATTGTTGAATATCAAAGTGTATTTTTTGATTAATGATAACAATACCAGTTTTTAAAACATAGGAGGCATTATTGGAACAAAAGGAGTACTTTATTCTTTAAGTAGAGGTATAGGTTATTGACATTAAAAAACCGACTGCCATCGTAAAGTGTACCCTTTGTAAAGGACACTTTTTAGTACAGTCGGTCTTTTCTAGAGTTATAAAAGCCAAGTATCAGGACTATCTGCTAACTCCTGAATTGAATTCATAAATATTCCTGCATGATAACCGTCACAAACAGAATGATGGACTTGTAAAGATAGCGGTAAATAAATTGAATCACCTTTGTTAATGAATTTTCCTGCAGTAATAATTGGCAGAAGGTAGTTACTGTTATTATTGATATTTAAGTTAAAACCAGTAAAAGAAGTCCACGGAATAATAGAAATAGAAACAGTATTTTCAGGGATAGGTGTTTTGGGAAACAATTTTCCTGAACCACTATATTTCTCTACATCAGATAGGTATAAATCATAAAACGCTTTGAAGTCATTCTTTATTGTAGTCCAAATACCAGAGAATGTTTCAGATTCACTATCAAAAATCGTATACAGTGGATCTAGCTTATCCCAATATCCTAAATCTCCCTCACGATTGTAACCAGTTCTAAAAGCGGTATTTGAGTTTACGACGCTTGTCACTAAATAAATAAAGGTTGGATAAAATTTATATCCTTTTTGTTTCATGTTTCGGTATAAGCCACTAATATCAATTTCTGTGGATATGCTAAAAGTTGTTTGTTGGTTCAAATAATGATTAAATATCTCTTTTCTCTTCCAATTGTCTAAATCAATTTTATTAAAGTTCATTACATAGGCCTCCTAAATTATTATCTAAAGCAAATTTAGGAGGATGGCTTGTCAGCTTTCTTCATTACATTCATTCCTTTTTATTGGAGTCAATATCATTGTATCAAATTTGGGGATTTCTATGATTCATTAAATTTTATCTCATAACAGAATTGGAGTTTTCGATAATAAACTTTTTCAATAGAAATTGCAAACCTAATTCAATATATGCAAAAACAAATAGTCCGTTTTTTCACTAGATATAGCAAATGTAAGAAGCATTTATTCTACAAATTGTAGGTAACGAAGTCTCATTTTTCTAGAAACAGACTTTTTCACTGGTGTAGAACCGTCCCAATGTTTCCACCTATGTCCCTTCAAAGTATGCACAGTACGCTTTAACTATTCTAAGAATGTATTACAATTTCTTTCTTCCGTTAGGCAAGGAGGATAAAAAAGATACTCCAGCATAACGAATTGGTATAACTGATAAAGTCTTTGATATGAAGTATATTATTTATATGAAAAATTAAACTTGTCTTATTAGAAAAAGCATGTATTATTCAATAGTTGAATGTCATGCTTTTTCTTATGTAAATTACTATATATTTTTGTATTTTGTGATTCAAAAGGGAAAGTCTTACTAAAATGAGGAGTCCCTCTTTTTATAATGGAGCCGGATGGAAAAAATAATAATAGATACTATTCATAAGTAAATAAACTTTCACATTTTAGACACTAGTTACCGAATTAAAAATAGTTTTTTGTGATATATATCGCATTTTTAATAGGTCTAATAAACTATAATAAATATTTGTTGTAAAAATTTATAGTGCATTCATTAAGTTAGCTGGGGGGCTTGAATGATGATTGTTGATATTGTACAGCTAGAGAAGAAGATTAGTAAATTAAAAGTGAAATTAACCCAAATTGTGAAAGAAACGGGTTTAAACAGTCATGAAACACTACGCTGTAGCCAAAAGCTAGACCATTACATCACACTCTATCAAAAATATAGGAAAAGGAATGGTTCGATGCTTTATCCAAGAGAATATAATTGAAAATGATGGGGAGTAGTAATTTATGAAAAAATTTTTAAGACTATTTTTACATATTCGTACAAAATTAATTGTATCTTTTTCCGTTTTACTATTAGTTCCCACAGTTACTATAGGTTTATTATCGTATATGACGGCAGAAAATGCTGTTGTGAAAGAAGTTTCTGCTGGTATTACAGAAAATATGGAGTTAATTAATACCTCCATTGACAACACGATTCAACCAAAGCTGCATGATGTTGAGACCTTTTCTGGAATTGTAGCATCACAATTTTATGAAGAAGCATATACTCCACACTTGCGAGAAGAATTTAGTAGGTATATTGAATTGCATCCGGAAGCGGAGTTAATATACGTTGGAACATCAGCTGGATTTTTTATTCAAGAACCAGACGCGGCCATGGATCCTGATTATGACCCGCGAGAACGAGATTGGTATAAAAAAGCGATGGAACAAAAAGGGGAAGTGGTGATTTCTGAACCCTATATATCTGCCACAACAGGTGAAATGGTTGTTACCATTTCTCGAATCACACAAGACAGTTCTGGGGTCGTAGCTGTTGATATCAATCTGAATCAGTTGCAAGACTTGATGAATCAGGTCAATATTGGTGAAACAGGATATGCATCTCTCTTAGATGGTACTAAGAAATATATTTCTCATCCTACCTTAAAAGGTGGAAGTGAAGGAAATAGTAGTTTTATAGAAACTCTATTTAAACAAGAAAAAGGACAATTTGATTATATTGATAAAAACAAGGAATCTGTCATGACATTTGCGACTAATGCATTAACAGGGTGGAAGATAGCCGTTTCAATAGAATCATCTGAGGTTACCAAAGAAGCATCAAAAATTCTTAAAGTGACCTTGTTAATTATTGGTCTCGCCATCATTATTGGCGCCATAGCCGTTTTCTTTATCACAAAATCAATCATTAAACCACTTAACGAATTAAAAGAAAAAGCCATAACAATCAGTAATGGAGATTTAACGGAGAGAATTAATGTACGTACCAATGATGAGATTGGACAACTTGGGCAGGCATTTAATGAAATGCAAACTAAACTAAAAGAGCTTATGGGAAATATTGCAAATGCCTCTGGAATATTATCATATCAAAGCGAAGAATTAACCCAATCAGCAAATGAAGTGAAAGCGGGGTCTGAACAAGTTGCTGTGATTATGCAAGAAATTGCAGCAGGTTCAGAAGTACAAGCCAATACTTCCAGTGAGATATCATCGACGGTAGCTACCTTTGCCACAAAGGTACAAGAAGCTAATGTGCAGGGAGAGCAGATTCAAGAATCATCTAATCATGTCCTTGCGATGACAAATGAAGGTAGCCTGTTAATGGATGCCTCCACAAAGCAAATGACAGTAATTGACCAAATCGTTAGAGATTCTGTTCAAAAAGTTAAAGAGCTGGATACTCAATCACAACAAATATCTAAATTGGTAGTTGTCATAAAGGAAGTAGCCGACCAAACCAACCTATTAGCATTAAATGCAGCTATCGAAGCGGCAAGAGCAGGTGAACACGGGAAGGGCTTTTCGGTTGTTGCAGAGGAAGTGAGAAAACTTGCGGAACAAACAGCGTCTTCCGTAACGGATATTACGGCTATCGTGCAAAATATTCATAGTGGATTTCATATCGTAACCGAATCATTACAAGATGGATATAAAGAAGTGGAACGAGGTACTGCCCAGGTTGAAACGACAGGTGAAACCTTTACAATGATTAGCCAATCTGTAACAGAAATGGTCTACAGTATTAAAGCCATATCCGCAAACTTATCCGATATAGCTTCAAATACTGAACAGGTGAACAGCTCAATTCAGGAAATTGCGGCTGCTGCAGAGGAATCCGCAGCTGGAATTGAACAAACTTCGGCATCTATTCAACAAACTTCCAGTTCAATGGAAGAGGTGGCTAGAAGCTCAAATGAACTCACCCAATTATCTGAAGAATTAAATGGATTAGTAAAACAATTTAAGTTGTAGACGTTAAAAACACAATATTTGAGAGATGGGTTACTACATCAACCTATCTCTTCATTTATTCAATAGGCTCTGTTAGACATGAGTGTAGATTTTCGTTCCAGACACTTCGCGCACCTTAAGGCGACCGCCGAGCCGAGCCGACCCGTGCACTACGTGTATAGAGGAGTCTGCGTGCCATCTACTACAATCAACCTGTTGGAAATTCAACATTGTACTGTAACACAGCCATTCAATAAGAGAGGTCGAAAATGGACATATTTAATTTAAATATGATTATTAACCAAATAGATTTTCATCATGAAGTTCAACCAATTACCAACTTAATGAGCAAACAAGTATTTGGGTTTGAATTTTTACTTCGCACTCGTCATTGCCAGAATCCAGAATTATTATTTAAATATGCAAAAAAGCACGATCGACATGTGGATTTAGACATCAAATCGATTTTTAAAATCCTAGAAACTGCGAAACATGAATCTGATAATCTACAAGGTTTTCTTCTTTTTATTAATATTTGTCCATCAACCTTGTTAGATCCAGCATTCCATCATAACTTACATAAGTTTATATCAGTGACTCACATTAAACCTAGTTCTGTTGTATTAGAAATTAGTGAGATTCATGATGGAATCTCTTTATCAATGCTGAAAAAGACTACTGCCATATTGAAAAAACAAGGTTTTTTAATTGCCCTTGATGATATTGGTAAAGGTGAATCGACCATTAAAGCTGTATTAGAGATAGAACCCAATATTGGAAAGGTTGACCGTTATTTTGCAAAAGACATAGCTCAATCATCGAGAAAGCAAAAAGCGATTCAGTGCTTTTTACAATTTTTTGGGAATGACATAAAGATGGTTTTGGAAGGATTTGAATCTAAGGAAGACTTAGATTCAGCAATAGAATTAGGAGTACGATTTGGTCAAGGTTATTATTTAGGAAAACCCAACCCATTTGAATATTATCTACCAAATATAGAGAAAAATTGAGTTGGAACTAAGGAATTTTCAAAATGATTAAACGAATCATTCGGTACTCAAATTAGTTTATTTATCCGAAAACCGATAGGAGTATGTTGTGGAAGCTTTAAAAAGATGCAAACGTTATAAATGGCTAAAGAAGCAATTTCAATATTGCAAAAGTCCTTTAGCATATAAGGATATAGATAATTCCCTAGAGCGTATACTTTTCTATGTCTATTCTTATACAAATATTAATTATATTGAATTTATCGATGATAAGGTCCTGTATAACTATATAAAAACTCATCGTTTGAATAACTTTAGAGAAATTAATTTCGTAACAGCCATCAGTGATGTGAAGAATTATCTTCTTTTCATAGAAGCGAATAAGGAATTGAAAGAATATAAGCCTGAAATAGATTTATCGGTAAAAAACTTTTCATTATGGATGAGATTGTAAGTTCCAAAAAGGAATCCTTAATTAGTAGGATCCCTTTTTCAATTGTCATCAATAAAGATTAACACATTGAGCAAGACCCACAAATATTGAACAAACCTTTTAATTAAAATTCTGAACATTTTATGAAGAATCCATTTTTACAATTTTTTCAAAATGGATTCTTTTATTTCTATAAAATCAGGAAGTTACTTGCTCAGCTAGCTTGCGAACTTCTTCTGCAACAACAGCAAAGCCTTTTCCATTGTCTCCGGCACGTGCAGCTTCTATGGCAGCATTAAGTGCCAGTAAATTGGTTTGTTCCTCAATGTCATGAATAACTTGTACCAGCTTCGAGATTTCCATTGATTGTGCGTCCAGTTCCTTTACTTTTTCAATTGATTCTAATACACCCTTATGAATCGTATCCATTTGTTCCTTTGATTCAATCATGAGCTGGTAACCATTGTTTGTTAATTCAATCACTCCATGTGAGGATCGGCTCATATCAATCCCTTTTTCAGTTGCGTCTTGAATTTGATTGCTGAAATGGTTCATTGTTTGGGAAACTTGATTAGCGGAGGTAGCTTGATCATCGGAACCTGTTGCGATTTCTTGCATGGTATAGGCAATCTGTTGATTACCTTCTTTCATTTCGGTTGTACTTTCTAATAGCTGGTTCGATGCATGTACTAACTGAACAGAATTCACATTAATACCATGTATGACCTGCTTTAAATCATTCATCATCTGTTGAAATGCTCTTGTCAAAATGCCAATTTCATCGCTTCTGTTTGTTTCAAGTTGGGTAGATAAATCGCCAGTTCCCACTATTGCTACTTGGGCTGTCAATTTTTTTAAAGGCTTAACTAAAAAGTAGGTGGCAATATAAATAATAACTGCACTTAATAATAAAATAATCACTGTTAAGCTAATCATTTTCTTTTTATATGAATTCATTAATTCATATACTTTTGTAGCATCTATATCTGCTCCCACTATACCAATGACTTCCCGGGAAGCAGACTTAATAGGTAAATAGGTGGTAAGGAGTCCCCCGTAGTCTTCGGTGTTTGACATTTCAATTTGCAACTTACCTGTTTCAAATGTTTTTTCAATCTTAGGGTATTGAGATATGTCCTCAGGATCACCAATTTGTGAGGCACCTTCATCACTGATTGGCATTCCGTCTACCATGTAAAAATAAGCAAAGCCATTTTCGTTTTTTTTCTTGAACTACCAGAAATTAGAGTTTCTTCCATTTTTTATTTTATATTAAAATATCTAAGGGATGATGATATCATATATTATTGGCTTCAATGTGTGTTGCGTCAATACCAACACTATTCCCTTTAATCAGTCCTTTATCTACGCATTGTTTCACGATTTGAAATACCCCCTATGGTTTGGTGTGTAGTCAACATCCAATATCCCATTTAGGGGGGTTCATGTTTGGTGAACTGTAGGGTACTCAACTTTTTGAAAAAACAGCTCATTTAACTAGACTTTGTTTCCTTTTTCGCTGGTCTCGAATCGTCCGGATGTGTAAACAAAAATTGAGTAGTAAGCTTCCGGTATAATACAGGGTGCTTACTACTCAACTAATTGCATAGTATAAGTATCAATTTTTTTAGATCAGATCATCTCTGTGTTTCGAGTGGTGACCACACTAAATACTATTATTTTTTTCTTTTTTCTTTTTCATGTTTAACATAATTGCTGCAACCACAATAGCTATTAGAACTCCAATTCCAAGAAAAATATTAGTTGTACTCATCGGCTTGGCATCATCGGCAACTTTCGTTTGTATGTCCTCTGACACGATGGATGCATCTGGTACATCATACAACAGCATAAATAGATTATATAAAACTTCTGCTGCCTGACTACGTGTTATTTCTTTATGAGGCATCAGCATCCCACCACCGTCTATTAATCCAGAACTTACTGCTAAAGCAGTGGATTCTATTGCCCAATCTGAGATGTTTGTCCGGTCTACAAATTGTAAATATGCCTCTACATCTTCTGGATACATATATCCTTTTTTCTCGACTAAAGTCCGGCTGGCTAAGGCAAGTACTTGCTCTAATGGGATATTATTGTTTCCTCGGAACGTGTTATCTTCAAATCCTTCCACAATATTATTGGTTTGAGAAGAAGCAATATAAGAATAAAACGCATCATCGGCTTTAACATCTGTAAAAGTTGTCTTTAAATTTGGATCTAAGGCAAAAAACATTTTTACAAGCGCCATCGTAAAGTTATTTCGATCAATCAAGCCATCAGGGTTAAATTTCTCATTATCTAAAGTGAAGAAGCCTTTAGATACCATAAATTGGATAGCTTTTTTCGTTTTTTCATCCATATCATTAATATCAATAATCTTCACTTCGTTTTGTTGTACTTCATATTCACCTGAGAATTTCGTTGCAAATTCCAATGTATTATTGATAGAACTATATTGAGCCCCCCAATTATCTCGTTCTCCCTGATAATTTGCGAAAACGGTGGAGTATTCATCCTCAGCAGGAAGGCTGAACGTAAGTGGGTTAGTCATTTGTTCAATTGATTTATTCGATTCATCTAAGAAGGTTATGATGTAGTGCCCTTGTTTTTTTCCCTTTTCAAATTGTACTTTAGTCACTTTATTTGCAGCAATGGCCTGTTCCAAATCTGTTTGTGTGATGTGGATGGCATATTGTTTACCATCTAATGAAAACGTAATTTTATTCGCTTCTCCCATACTGGATAATGCGCTTTTATCAAATTCTATTAAAACGGGTTCATCCAAATGTAGCTCTGCTCCATTGAGGCGAAGAACTTTATCTACTTCTTTTTGAAGGGTAATATCATGTTTTTGCAATACATTTTGATATTCGCTTTGAGCTGTTTTTACTTTATTCCACACTGGCTCCACATGTTCACCTGTAATGACAATCTTGTTATCATCTCCAGTGACCGTCTTCATAGATTCCTGCTGTAAAGCGTATTCAATAAATTCTCGAATGGCCGCATTCCCACCCTCATTTGGTTTGGCTCCATCCATAGCAGTTAGCGTATCATCTAGGTGTTTAACAAATTCATTCGTTTTTTTATAGCTTTTTATTTTCTTATAATCAAAAACCACATTAGGGTCTTCTATATGCTGCTTTTGATATAAGGCGAGTTCTTCATGGAGTAATTGAGCTCCATTTCCTTCATATTTCACGAGATTCCAAGTTTGCTTCCCATCCGTATTGACTTTTTTGAGAATAGCATACCCATTATCTTCTATACTGGTACGATATTTTTGCTCCTCTGTCCAATTTTCTTTCGGATCCAGCCAGTATTCTTTCATGTTTTCTTCCCATTCAATATTTTCAGTAACCCATTTAGAGAATTCAACATAATATAAATCGTTGCCAATAGAGTACATTTTATCGGGTTGTGGTGAATAATTGAAAGGAGGCCCTCCTTTTTCTAATGAATAAAAGTAGTAATAAGGATCTTCATAAAAGTATGGAAAGGTAGAATGCCCGTTTTTGTATTCTTTTTGCTTCGTTAAAGCCACTCCAAATAGGTCAAATAGATACTGATCTACTTCTTTTTTCGGGAAACCCATATAATACCATTCTATTTTTTCCCCATTATCTGATTCCACTTGTCGAACATCATTAGGAGCAGAAGTATAATCTAGTGTAAAAGGCGTTATATTAAGAAAATGATTCTCATTCACCCAATCTAATAAATCCGCATCATCGTAATCTGTAATATCAAAAGGGTCACTATAAATGAACTGCTCCATAAAGGCAATTAATTTCTTTTTTTCTTTTGTTTCCATCGAAGCATACAAATCTTCACCTAAATTACTTCCATAGCGATTAATAAATTGATTTATCCCTGATTCAATGGCCTTTTCGTTCTCCATGTCATACATATGGCCCATTTCTTCACTAATGACTTTACTGTTGACTTCTTCTAATTGTGAAAAATAGGCTTTTCTTTGTTGTTCGTATTCTTCCTTTGATACTTCCTTTCCGTTAAAGGTAAAGAAATCTGGCACATCACCAGTTGGATCATCACTAGCGGTATTTGAGTTTTGCCCTGAGTAATAACTAATTTCTTTTGAAAAAATCGTACCGTCTTTGTCTAAACTTATTTCATAATCTATTGAACCTACATCTGCAACTGTACTCCAACCATCATTACCTATGTAAATATACTGACCCGTTTGTTTATTTTTATATAACTTAGCATTAAAAGCCGATGTCCCTATTTTTAATTTTGAATAATTCGTATCTTGAATGCCATCCCCTTTATGAGCCAAATTCTTTATTTTTCCATTTTTTATCGTAATGGCAAAATACACTGGAGCATCCATTCTATAGGAGTGACCGCCAATCAATTCAGGTATTTCATCTCGATCAAGATCAATGAGGATAAAATAATCATCCATCGAATCGACGAACTCCGCATTATTCAAATAATCTTTAATGTACTTACTATTGAAACGCGGGGACGGTTCTCACGTTTCATAGAAAAGTAAGGTCATATACAAAGAAATCTATGCAGAATTTTTATAGAAAAATACCATCCCAGCAATTTCTATTCAGGATTGGTAGAATGAGAGAAAAAGAAGGCAACATGGGGGCGGTTCTCGCGTTTCATTGAGAGGAAAGGCTCTATGAAGAGGAACTGATGTATGATTTCTATGAAATATCAAAACCGCCTCCGCGTTTTCCCGCGTTTCGAGTTTCAAAAGTTCAAACAATCTACAAAAAATGAATAAAACTTTGCAGGTATATAGAACTAAATGTTGAATATATAGATTTGTAAATATTTACGGCCCCACATAAACACCCGTATCTCCCATTTCTCCACTAAATAAACTAAAGCACGTTTTTCCATCTTAAAGCATCCATTATCCCACTTTCATTAAGATTAAATTGCACACAAAAGATACATAGGAGGTAATTTTTCATGACGGCCAAAATACCAAGCATTGGTTTAAAGGGACTTGAAGGCTACCATGTTCAGGTTCAGGTCCAAGTTGTTGAAGGAAAGGAATCCATGGTTATCGTTGGTTTGCCGGATACTTCAGTAAAGGAATCGAAAGAAAGAGTCCTTTCAGCCTTGCATTCATTAGATTGTGTTATGACAGAGCAGAAAGTGGTTGTGAATTTATCGCCATCAGAACAAAAGAAAAACAGTCCTTTTTTCGACCTGGCCATAGCCATTGGAATTTTGAAGGAGAGAGGTGAGTTTAAGGAACCGATCCCGCAAGATTCTGTATTTCTTGGCGCTCTTAGTCTAGACGGAACGGTAGAAAAGGTGGAAGGGATGCTGCCAGCGCTCATGGCAGCCAAATCCATAGGCTTTAAGAAGGTTTATATACCTTATGACCCTTTGATCCCGTTTGACATGTTCGAAGGTCTGGAATGTATCGTCATTCAACATATCAATGACGTATTGCAGCATCTTTCGGGACAAGGGTCTCTTCCACTTGTGCCCATCCTGCATTCAACGGTAGCCTCTCCCTGCACATTTGAATATCCAAGAGATTTTTGCGATATCATCGGTCATGAACAGGCAAAGCAAGCATTGGAAATTGCAGCTGCCGGCAAACATAATGTCTTAATGAGTGGTCCGCCAGGCTGTGGCAAAAGTCTTCTTGCTGAAACCTTTCCATCGATTTTACCTCCTTTAACATCAGAGGAACAGCTAGAAGTCATGAGTCTGTACCAATTATCGAAGGAGAGACTCGTCATCCCGCAAATAGCTCCTTTTCGAAATCCCCATCATTCTGCCTCGGCCATTTCCATTATAGGCGGCGGAACTAGTCCAAAACCCGGAGAAATTTCACTTGCCCATCAAGGTACTTTGTTCCTCGATGAGATGGCAGAGTTCCCGAAGAAAACATTAGACATGTTAAGGCAGCCTTTGGAATCAGGGAAAGTCACGATTAGCAGGGCACAGTCAACAGTCACCTACCCATCTTCCTTTATTCTCATCGCAGCCATGAATCCCTGTCCCTGCGGATTTCTTGGATCAAATTCCCGCTATTGTACCTGTACCCCCAAACAAGTCCAGTCCTATAAAAATAGAATCTCCGGTCCCATTTATGATCGGATAGATATTTTGCTATTTTTGCAATCAGTGAATCTAGATCAACCGTCGAAAAACTGTCCAAGTTCCGCGAGATTTAGAAAGAGGGTGGAACAGGCTCGGGAAAGGCAATATGAACGATATCAAGGGCAAGTATGCAATGCACAGGTTCCTTTTGAAAAATTAACCGCAACAAGTCCATTGAAGGAACATCAATTGAACATGATTAGACAAGTTTCAACCAAACGACAATGGAGCAATCGTGTTCAAATTAAAATTATTCGTCTGGCAAGAACCATATCTGATCTAGAGGGAAGTTGTGACATTACAGATGAATCGATTTGGCAAGCAATCCATTTGCGACGGGAAGAGCACCTTAAAGAGAAGGTCGTAGCAGAAACCGTAGCTGGATGCCTGAAAGATGGTGATTAAGATGCCGCGTGAAGCAAGAACAAAAAGTAAAACAGGAATTTACCACATTATTTGGAGAGGTGCGAATAGACAAGAAATCTTTCATGATAATATGGATTGGATCCAATTTCTTGATATCCTCAAAAAGTATAAAATAAGATGTCATCTGGTGATTTATTCCTGGTGCTTGATGGGTAATCATGCTCATCTCCTTATAAAAGAGGGAAGTGAGGATATTTCCAATACAATGAAACGTATCGGAATAAGTTATGCCAAGTATTACAACTGGAGGTATATCACAACGGGTCATCTTTTTCAGGATCGGTTCAAAAGTGAAAATGTTGAAACAATAAGCTATTTATTAAAGGTAGTCAGATATATTCATCAGAATCCGGTCAATGCAGGAATCGTCAATTGCGCGGAGGAATGGAAATGGAGCAGTTGTAGAGGATACTACGGGAAGTCTATTTATCCGAGTAATATGTTGGACTATCAGTTGATTTTAATGAAGTTTTCCAGCAATTTATTTAAAGCTAGAGTAAGATTTAAGGAATTTAATGAAAGGAAAAATAATGATAAGTGTTTAGATGAGCCAATGAATGGAAAAAGATTATCTGATGAACAAGCAAGATTAGAAATCAAGAAGCGGCTTGGTACGGTTGAAATTGCGCAGGTGAAGAGCTTGCCTAAATTGGAAAGAAATGAAGTGTTAAGGAAAGTCAAAGAGATTGATGGTCTGTCATTAAGACAGATTGCAAGGATTTTTGGGGTTTCCTTGAGCTTGGTTTTTAGGGCTTAGGGGATGGGGAAATAGTGTAGGGTATTTGCTTTGAAATTCTATATTGAACCGTGGAGTTGCCCCTGTGTTTCCTGAGAATCCTAGAAACGGATGGGCTGATTTTAGTTTTTTTAGGGATAATGGTAGTTTTTGAAACGCGAGAACCGTCACCTTGTTTCATTCCCGCTGGAGTCACGCCAAAATGAGAAAAAGACCCAGTGAATAATCAACACTTGGGTCGTGGTTAAGTCGAGTTAGCGGTTTTGTTCCTAAAAACATGTTAATCAACTGATCCAGTTCGCTTAATTTCCACCTTTATATTTGGTTTTATCTTTAGTGCTGAATATTTTTCTCTTAAATCTCCCTCAGTTAAATGGGAATATTTTCTAACGCTTCTTATTTTTCTTCCGATGCCAATGGGGTCAGTATTTAAATTTTTTAATTCCTCAAGTATATATCCAAATTCTTTGTTTAGGGCTTCACCAATTAGTTGCTCCATTTTGTTTAGTGAATCTTTATTTTTCACAGAAATAGATGGTTGAAATTCTAATGTTGAAACGGAAATCGTTGCATTTAAATGAACCAATTCTTCGTTCTTTATTTCAATGTTTCCTTTATACTTTATTGGATGAAGTGTAATCTTATAAATATCACTTTTAGGAAGGTTGAGTTCGGCCATCCCCCTTTTCTCTAGTTCTTCAGCAGCAATCTCTACAGTTATATCACCTAAAAATGCCTTATTATTTGTGAATAATTTTATGTAAAGGGTGTTTATCAACGAAATAGACCCAACAATTTTATCTTCTTTGAATAATGCAACACTATCTATAGAAGGTGCTACCCCATTTGCATTTTTTATAATGGGTAGGGTAGGATCGATACCAATTTCATATTGTGTGGTTATAAAATCATGTAAGTTGGAGTTGACTAACATTTCTTTCTTTTCGTGTTTATCCAATAGTTGATAAATATAGGATCCCATTTCGGGATATTCTTCATAGTTTGTATTGTTAATCGTCTCCTCAGCATTATCAGTAATGGCCAAAAAAATTAAAGAACCGATACTACTATCTCGTTGCATTGTATCCAGAAAAGAAGAAATTCCTGTTTCTGCCATATTTTTATTAAACAGTATGGTCCTTAATTGACCAGACGTAATGTCATGGCTTGTCTGTTCCTCTAGTTTTTGTCTGATTTGTTTACTAGTCGTTCCGTCAGCAGAAAGGGTTACACTCGTCTTTTCTTCTTTTCGGTCAAATTGTAACAAACTGATAGTGCCTTTGTATGTATTGTCATCAAGCAAGTCAAAACCAATAATCGTTGAAATCCCTTGCATTTCTATTTTTTTTTCAGGGGCCATACATGCAGTACAAAGAAGAGAACACAGCAGAATAACAATTTTTTTCATTCTTTCAACTCCGTCTGGAACGAGTATTGATTTTTGATTTTATAATGGTTATTCCATACAAGAAAATCGGATAGATAAACCACAGGAAAAATCCTATTTTGTAAATTTGATCAAAAAAATAATTATTATCTACTCTTTTAGTAATTAAAAAACTGCAGATAAAAAGGATAATGGAGATGAGCCATATTCCATATTTCTGTTTTATATAAAAAATCTGTTTAATACCCTTGGAAGAAATATATAGAGTGATACATAGGTTTGGAAAAATAACTAAATTCCAAAATGGAACCGCAACAAATTCAAAGCGCTCAATAAATGGAAAATGGACTGTGCTAATCATGCTGACAACAGGCCATACATTCTTCTCTAATTCTTTCGCGCTAAAAAATAAAATAGAAACAACAGTTGTTATTAAAACAAGAATGGTCGTAAACCAGACAGCTATTTGACTAAACAGCTGAAGTTTATTTTTCTCCTTTATAAATGGAAAAATAAAAAGCAACGTTTCGAAACCTAACATTGTATAACTGCTCTTGAAAACTCCTTTCATAATTTCTGAAGGAGTTGTCGTCATAATAGGTAAAATCCTAGTTAGGTTTATGGTTTGAAGTGGCTGGTACACAACAAATAGCAGCCATATAGTCAATAAAAAGGATAAGAAACAAACACCGGTCACTACTCTAAATCCGCCGGATACAGCATAAATGGTTATCATTAATAAAGCCAATACCCCGACCCATTCATAGACACCTTCATATCCCCATGTTAGTGACAACTCGACATAACTAATGGTGATCGAATAATTTACGGCAATATAGTAAATGACAATAAGGAAGTTGAAAATACTACCAATCAAGCGTCCGAATATATGTTCATGAATTTCAAAAAGAGTATCACCCTCATTTTTTTTTAGGATAGAAATCATTAACCATGTAATCAAGCTAACGAATAAACCAGATAGTAAAATGGATATCCAAGCATCTTTTTTTGATTCTAGATACATAATTCTTGGAATTCCAAGAATTCCCATTCCAATTTGCGAAGTGTGTATGATATAAAACGCCATAAAGGCGTTAACAAAACGTATATTTGATTTCATTTTGCACCTCAAAATTCATCTAAATCTGTTATATTTCTTAATCGCTCCTTTAGGCGAATGGAGTCTTTTGGTCGATTAACTAACGGCCGCCTCATATAAAAATGGTGGGGGAGACGTATTAAAAAATATTGCAAATCTTTCATTCTTAGCGGATATAGAGGTGCAAGATAAGGTTTATTTAAAGAAGTTAATTTTAACAAGTGAACCATTAGAATACATATACCGAAAATGATTCCATTTAACCCCCAAACACCTGCTAAAATAATGATTGGAAATCTAGCAATTCTGACTGCAGTGCCCATTTCATAAATAGGAGCCGAAAATGCCCCTAATGCACTAAATGCAACAATGATAATTAAAATATTGCTAGTTAACCCTGCCTCAACCGTTGCTTGGCCAATGACAATACCTCCTACAATTCCCATTGTTTGTCCTACTTTTGAAGGAAGGCGGGCACCAGCTTCTCTAAGTAACTCAATTAACAATTCTAGTAAGAGTGCTTCTAATAAGGGCGGAAAAGGAACTTGTGAACGTGATTGTCCAATGATAATTAACAATTTAGATGGTATGAGTTCAAAATGATAAGTCATGGCAGCCACATAAATGGCTGTTACAAAAAGAGAACCTACCATAGCAAATAATCGGATAAAACGAATAAATGTACTTAAAGACCATCTCAAATAGATATCTTCTGTTGATTCGAAAAATGAGAAAAAATTAGCAGGACCTATAATCCCTACTGGGCTACCATCTATAAAAACACCAATTCGCCCGTTTAAAATCGAGTAGATGAATCGATCGGGCAGCTCTGTTAATATAAATTGTGGAAATAAAGAGTAATGATTATCTTCTAGGCATTGAGCCAAAACGGAACTGTCAATTATATTATCCGTACTTAATTGTTTAATCCTGTCCTTAAGTGTCTGTAGAGTGTCATCGTTCGCAATATCTTTTATATATACAATTCTTATTTGCTTTTGAACGCGTTCCCCAATCTTTATTTCATCCGTGCACAAATTATAATCATTTAGATTTTGTCTGATTAACTTAACGTTAGAAGTTAATGATTCAGTAAACGAAATTTTAGGTCCATATACTAACGATTCTGTTTCTGCTTTCTCGATGGAGCGTTCAATGGGATTTGCGCAGTTCACCATGAATCCCTTTTTCTCTTCTAAGAAATAAATATAAGCAAATCCATTTAATAGGGAAGAGATAACTTCTTGTTCCTCTATATTTACCTTTATTTCTTCTATAGGTATGTTTTTCATTAAATAGGTGTAATGTAAGTATTCTACAGAAAGTTGTTCAATGTATTTAATGACATATTCATTTAGAATCTCTGGCTTAATTAAATTCTTCATGAAAATAATATGAATCCCCACTTGTCCAGCTTCAATCTTTCGACAATTCAAGTCGGGTGATTCATTAAGAATCGATTTAATTTTTTCATAACCTGGCAAGCTCTCATTATTATGACGCTCTGTCATTCTTAACATTTCCTTCAACGTTTTTTATAGTATCTGTTAAAAAAATTAGTTTATACAGAATATGGATGTGAAACGCCGGGACGGTTCGAGATTACTTATAAAGTGAAACGCCGGTGAAACGCCGGGACGGTTATCGCGTTCCATAGACAAGTAAGTTCATATATAAAGAAATCTATGTCTAAATTTTATAGAAAAATATTATCCCAGCAATTTCTATTCAGGATTGGTAAAGGGATGGTCACTGTGACGCCCCGAAATTCCCCGATTAAAGCTTCCACGATTATCCCGTCTTTAATAAGTATAAGGAATATATCGAGTTAAACTTTCATTATTAAGTTTTGATAATCCCCGAAAACACCAACAGTGTAGAGGCAATTATCCTCCAACTGTTGTTGTTTAATGGTCCCTACCGTTTGAATGGCTCTACTTGCGTGATAAGTTTCATTTCCTCCGAGAAAGTGGTTCTATTTAAGCGGAGGGACACGGGGACATTCCGTTGTCGCAAAACCCCGATCAAGATTCCAATCGCTACCTCCGTAAGATCACTTCGATCTGCCAAATTCCTCCGCGAAAGTACTTCCCCTCTTCTCAGCCTCTCCAACACTTCACCAATCACAACAAACTCAAAATAAATCAAGGTACAATCGCTTTTTACCCTCATTTCACAAAAAAGCGAAATATACGTACATAAAGCGAAGCATGAGATGATTGGATTAGGACAAAAGGTTTTCTGATAACGGTGTTTGTCAATATAGTTGTCGCATTTAGCTACTTTAGTATTCTAATAGAATTTTCCCAATGCCCTAGCTTAGTCAAGGCTACCGCGCTGCGCTTGGTGCCCTGGTGATTTGAATCGAAAGTAAAAGCTTGCTTTCAATTCAAATCACCAGGAAATATGGATCCTATGGTTTTCTTAATACTTTACCCTGTCCCTCATCTCGCATTGGATTTAGTGCTACTTTCTCATTTGGTGCCCAATTTCTTGTGCCTCTTGCCCAACGTTCTGGATGCTTATCCTTTGCGACTTCGTATACCTTTTTTCGCTTTTCCAATATAGCTAAGTGTTCTCCGGTATGACACTGCACAGGCGTCACAAAATTTAGCCCACTATGCAGGTGAATTTCGTTGTACCAATAGACAAATTGCTGTGCCCACTTTCTTGCTTCTTCTAGTGATGCAAAACCTTTATGTGGATAATCCGGTCGATATTTGAGTGTCCGAAACATTGCCTCTGAGTAAGGATTATCATTACTCACACGCGGTCTTGAAAAGGAGCTTTGAATACCTAATTTCTCTAGTAAACTTAAGAATGTTTCAGCTTTCATCGGGCTACCGTTATCTGAATGCAGCACAAGTGGTGCCCCTTGTATTTTTTCATTGATTACTGCTTTTTTCACAAGCATTTCAGCGTGCTTTGATTCTTCTGTTTCCCAAACTTCCCAGCCAACTGCCTTTCTACTAAATAAATCGATAATTAAATAGAGTCGATAATATAAACCTCTCACCGGTCCGCCAAGCCACGTAATATCCCATGTCCACACTTGATTTGGTGCTGTTGCCAGATGACTCTCAGGGACTCTTTTACCAGGTTTTTGACTACGACCGCGATGATGTTGCATTTTTTCTTCACGTAATACTCGATAAAAAGTTGATTCTGAAGCAATGTAAGTTCCTTTGTCTGCCAGCTTTGGTACAATCTGTGTCGGCGGTAAATCGACGTATTCTTTCTGCTTAATCACTGTCAGAATTTCTTCTTTTTCTTCTTCAGACAACTTATTTTTCGGTATGGGTCTTTTCGCAAATGGACGCTGATCGACTTTCACGTTTCCATCTTCCACCCAGCGCTCATATGTTCGAACACTAATATGAAGTTCCTCACAAGCCTTCGCTAATCGCGCACCATTTTGATTAGCTTCTTGGATGAGTTCAACTGCTAATGCGCGATTTGACGGGCTAATCATTCTTCCTCGTTGTCCCCCCAAATCGCTTGGGCCTTTTTTCGCAAAAGTAATAAAGCCGCAGCTTCTGCGAGTGCCTTTTCTTTCTTTTGAAGCTCTTTTTCTAATTCCTTAGCACGCTTCTGTTCTTCCTTCAGAGCTCCATTTAGCTGTTTACTTTGGTCGAAGGCCTGACCATTTGCTTGAAGGCATACCGTTTTCCATGCTTCAATTTGTTCACGATACAAACCTTTTTTACGACAATACTCGGCAAGCTCCGTTTCATTCATCGCGAACGTCTCCATCACGATTAAAAACTTATCTTGGCTGCTCCATTTATCACTTGTTTTTCCATTACCGGGAGTGGCCATACCATCTGCGCGCGCTGCCCTACGCCATTTGTACAACGTCACATCTGAAATACCCAATTCTTTCGAGATTACCGGTACAGATTCATTATTTGGCGGCATCATTCGTTTGATAATAGCCTCTTTTTGTTCTTGCGTATATCGTGCTCCATTTTTTTCAGTCATATCGATCAACCTCCGTGTTATTTACTTAACTATAACACTAAAGTATCGTACGACATCTATCCTAACAGAGAGGG